>JBKEAG010000063.1:0-2780 GCA_047972025.1 Moheibacter sp. | reverse complement strand
TGGGAAGGTGATGATAAACTATTGAAATGGGTAATCAAAGAAACACCTTTGAAACTAAATGCTTACGATAACAATGCAAAGGAGTTTGGAAAACTGATTTATAATAAAGACTGCTCTGGCAATCTAAGAATTAATAAAAGAGTTTTGGAACTCATGGCTGAAGAGGATGTCGATAAACATCTCAGAGAGGTAATGGACTACATACATCTATATCTAGCTAATGAGAGTTATGAAAAAGAAATAGAACTGAACTTTCCTGAGGTGGCAAAAATTACGGCTTACTCTCTAGACTTTATAATCAATAATTTAGCGAATGAACAGGATATATATCGGTATCAAGGATTTTTTGCTGAAAAAGTTGACTACAAAAACCTTTACGATGAAGAATTCAAAAAGAATAACTACTACGGAATACCCCGCTTTAAAGAAAAATGGGAAGAAGCAAAAGAAGAAGGGGATGGAGCTTGGGATATGAGAGAGTAAAAAGAGTTCATTGAAATGCATGTGAAAATGTGCTGCATACCAAAACCTGTTATTGTGACCGTCCTTTTACGGTAGATGAAGTGAAGGATTTGGTGAAAACCGTAACAGGAAAAGAAAAAATTTGGGGTGGGATAACTGAAAGTTGTGATATCACCGATAAATCTTTTGAAAGTCTAACGACTTAACTGAATCTTATGTTTTCATCCTATGGAATTAATAAATGTATTCAAAAAATTGCATTTTTGGCTAATCTAAAAGAAGAGACAGGATTTTTTAAGCAAAGCAAAGAAGAAAGAAGTAGCTACAAATCAAGTCAAAGTACTTATAAGGGACGTGGGATATTACAAATTACGGGAACTAAAGATAGTACAGAGTACTACAACAATTCCGGTCCCTATAAAACCTATGGAGCAAAGATTGGGAAAGAATCAGAAATAGTAAATAACCCAGATTTGTTATCTGAAAATTTGCATTATGCTATTGATGTTGGAGGATGGGTTTGGGATGTTTTCAAAACAAAACCGGATTGGGGACAAAGAGGAAAAAACTCGGGAGAAAGTGAATCAGATTATAAAGCAAAAATGGAGGCTTACAAATGGAAAAGAGAATATTTTGACAAAGCAAAAAAGGGCGATAGTCTAAACGACATTGCTTTATTAATGGCAGACGAAGAAGAAAAATATTTCTATCTTACTGCTAAATTACTGAATGGTTATGGTCAAAAACACACCAATAATGTTGACCCAATGGGTTGGGATGGACGAAAAACTGCGCTTTCCAAATTGAAATCTTGGTTCAAATACAATAAAAATGTCTGTGATGGGCAAGCTCCATTACAGTTTGGAGATATGTCGCCGTGGATAGAAATAGCAATTCAAGAAGAAGTTAAAATTATTAGAGAATCGACCTACTGTAAATATATCAAAGATACTTATCATGCTAGTACCGATAATGCAAAAATGAGTAGATGCGGTTCAGAGAGCGATGCAACACGCGAAAACTCTGCATGGTGTGCATCATTTGTAAACTATTGTTTAGAAACTTCCGGACACTCTTCTCAGCAGGATCCAGGAGCCCGGTGGTATAAAGATGTGAATAGAGTTAAACGAAGTAAAGAGAAAGGTGTTTATCATACTAGTGAAATTTGGGCAAAAAAACACACCGAAATGTATATAGGCGGAGTTGTGGTTTGGGCGAATAATGGTCATACAACATTTGTAGTTGGAATTGACAAGAATAAACCTAATAATTATATTTTTCTCGGTGGAAACCAAACTAATGGAGTTAGGTTTTGGACTGCTCCAAAAAGTAAAATTCATAATTTTTGTTTATTTCCCAATGATTATAATGGAGATTTGATTCCTCTTAAAGAAGTAATTCCTTCTGATTTTGGAGATAATGTTAAATTTTACGAAGAAGGTTCTACATCTTAAAAACTATAATTATGAGATTGATGATTTATATATTTTTATTTATAAGTCTTTTGAATATTTCGTGTAAAGAAAAACATTCAAATAAGGAGAAACAAGAAATTATAACAGAGATTAATGAGGTGAACAACACTAATAATAATGAAATGTCAACAATAGAAAAGCAACTATCAAAACAATTACAAGCGGGTTATTTGTTAAAAGAAGTCGGTTTAGACGGAGAATCAAACTATGAATATACTTCTAAAGACTATGAAGCAATTAATATAATTTCAAAAGAAATATTAAAAAAAGGCGGATATGGTTTTAAAGACGTAGAAAGCAAAGTACTTTCTATTTTTAAAATAGAATCTAACGAGGGGTATAAAACAATATTGGTAGAAGGATATTGTAATGAGAAACCTTTGTATCAGTTAGATTTTGAAGGAATTTTAAGCGCAAATTCCCCTATCCAAATAGACTTCAAAAATCACTTTTTATTGGAGACACTTTTTATACCTGAATTGGTTGACTATCAAAATAAGTTTCCTGATATAGCGAAAATAGAATCATCAATCAAAACAGATTTCGATGGCTATAAACTCATCCTTTGGAAGGATGCTCCAGAACTAAATTTACGAAGAAAATTCAATGAGCAAATTCTAATTAACCGTAATTTTTACTTATTCAATGACGACAAAAGCCGTTTGCCATGGCTTTTAAAAAACGATGAATACTTTATGAAAAGTTTGGTGTTGACATTTGGCTGGGAAGGTGATGATAAACTATTGAAATGGGTAATCAAAGAAACACCTTTGAAACTAAATGCTTACGATAACAATGCAAAGGAGTTTGGAAAACTGATTTATAATAAAGACTGCTCTGGCA
>JBKEAG010000209.1:0-4084 GCA_047972025.1 Moheibacter sp. | reverse complement strand
GCCAAAATTTCTTCCAAACTCAAATCTTCCTTCATTACCCAAACATTAATTTCCAAGGATTGTTTGCTCAATCCTTTTAAGGTAATCGAGCTATAATTGTCTTCATCCCAGCTCGAAGTCGTTCGTTTTTTTCCGGTTGCAAAACACCATAGCGCTTCTTCCAACACAATTTCATCGACTAAAATTTCAAAATCATTTTCCAATGGTTTTGGGTCAGCATCAGCTCCCCGGACATATCCGTTCAGCGTATATTTTCCTTTTTCTTTGAATTCTAATTGAACAGAATCTCCCGAAACCGAAATTTCTTGGGTTCCGGTAGGTGTTGTAAATTGACAAATGACCGATTCGCCATTTGCTAATTCCATTTTGGTTTTTAGTGTGAAATTAACTTTTGCTCCCAGCGGAATTTGTTTTGGTCCTTCGATAGAAGCCAATTGATTTTTTGTAAACTGAATGGTTGCCGAATCGTTTCCAGAAAAAGATAAAATTGTTCCGTCTTGCATTTCACCATAAGCCTCAAATTGATAGGTTTGGTAAAGATTTGTTTTTCCAAACATTTGTGCCAGATTTGTGGCATTTGATTTTAAATCGGAAAAAATCTCTATATTACCTTCTTTATACATCTTTGTCATACTGCCACAACGAACATACCAATAAGCTTTTCCTGCAAACCCCGGAGCCATATATTCGTACTTTATATTTCCGGCTTTTAGGTGTACCGGTTGAGTAATACGCATTAAATCCTGCGTTCCACTTTCCTTAGAAATGGAATTGATGGATCTTTTTTTGACCTGAACATTTATTTCTTTTGATTGTGGTAGAGTTGGACCTTTTGCCGTAGCGAAATCAAACGCCTTTATTTTATAGTTTCCATCATTTTGAAACATGACTGAAATCTGATTGGATCCGTTTGGTAAAACTTGGATTGTTTCCGAAGTAATTCCGAAGGAATTGTATAAAATTCGGTTACCGGACGATATTTCCCATGAGACATTTCCCAAAGATGCTCCACCTAAATTGAATAAGTTTCCAAAAGGATTGTTGTTTTGAGTTGGGAAATAATAATGTGCGGTGAATTGATAGGGCGTTTTTTTTGTTAAACTATCAGCAGCAGGAGTACAGGTTATTTTTTCAAGTTTGTTTTCTGTAACATTTAGATAAATGCTGCAATTGGTATCGCCCGGACTTACTCCATAAGCTTCAACTCTAAACTCACCTTTAGGTAAAGAATCGGCCAGTAGGTTAAAATTAGGACCTTTGTGTACCCATGTACGGTTTCTGTTATCAGTACCTTTTCCATGAAACAACACCCAATTCACCAAAGCAGAATTGCTTCCATCTGCTACATTGGCAATAAAACTTAGGGTTTGTTTTTTACCAAATTCTACATTGAGGGTGGATTTGGCGGCCGTAGGAGTTGGGGTGAGCAATCGGATGGAACGAACGCTACATCTATCATTTTGATTGGCAACTGGCGTGTTGGTAACGAGAACGATATCGTATGTATCTCTGTTTACGTTGGCAGCAATGGTGGAAGAGGGAGTACCTCTTTGACCATGGTTAGTGATAGTAATAGTTCCACCACCAAATTTACATGTTCCTTTAGAACAATCCAACAATGGATTGACACCATGAAAATCAGCATTTTTGTAATAATCCCTCCATTTGACGTTAGGCGAACAAGCCGCATTGTTTTTTGCGGAACAAGATCCAAATATGAAGTGTTGTTTGTCGTCTTCTAACCAAGTGGCTAGTTTCTTACCATTAATCGTATAGCGATTATCGTTCTTATGTTTTACACTGATAGGAACCATAGGCAAAGTTCCTTTATCACAGTTAACAAAACCTCCTTCGACTACTAATATTCCTTTTTTTTCAGGCATAATTTGTTGGTTTTTATAAAGTTAATCAATATCTCTTTCCGAAACAAAAAATGAGAATTTATTTTCTTCAATTGGTTTTTGGGAATGGGCTAATTTTATTCCTTCAAATTTCACATTCATAGTTTCAGTATAGTGATAGTCCTTCTTTTTTAAACTCCATATTTCTATTTTGATATCTTTGCTTATAGGTAAGCCACTATCCGGACTATAACAGTTGGTTAAATCTATTTTTATTTGAATATCCTCCGAGTATATAAAATCAGCACTTAGTTCTTTGTAGCCAAGAAGTTTATTTATGGCTTGTGTAAGTAATCTTTCGGGTGTAGATTCATGTTTGAATCTAGTTTTCACGATTGATTCCGATTCTATTTTCTCTGCTACAAATTCTCCAGTAAAAGTATATTGTCCTAACTTTAAAGGGTTCCATATTAACTTTTCAACTGTACTATTTTCCTTTATAGGGTAATCAATTTGTGGTGAAAAAAACATCAGAGAAAATATAGATTGTCCAAACAGTTTTTGAGTAAGTGCTTCTTCTTTTTTTACTTCATTTCTAAAATTTTCAAAGAAGGAGTCAGCAAAACTTCCTTGAAAATTTGACATTAGATTTTCAACCTTTTTATCCCATTGATTGTGCCAAATATTATAATTATTTATTTTAGAAAATCGACCTAAATCATCAACCCAAACCTGTACTGGATATAGACTACTTTCAAGACCAACAATCATTTCCATATGAGGAGTACGAGGCGGATTATTATTTATAAAAAAATCTGTTCTGTCTATTGACCATAGAAACTTATTATCCTTTAAAGGATAAATGGGCATAATGTTCCATTTATAGGAAACTTCCGATTGTTTTGTAATACCTCTTTCCAAAACATTTACTTTATGTTCTATTTGATATACTCGTGTGTTTTTCCACGGAGTTATTTTTAAGTAATTTAACATCATCATTGTTCAAATTCAAAATATACTTTTTCATTTTTTACGTTGTCAAAAATCACAATTTCATTTTGTATTATGTAAAAAATATCATTCTCTCCATTGTTAAATCTTATGTAGGCAATCAAGTCTTTATTGTGACCATCGAGCCATAGCTTTTGTTTGTTGAATTTCTCGTTCAGCTCATCAGTTTCTTTATAAATGTAGATTGAATACAAGTTAAAATCGTATCTCTTTTCTGCTAAAAGAAACACAGAGTCTTTTAATTGTTGATAAAATTGGACATCATTACTCGGCAATTTATTGAGATAATAATAATCAATTCTATTTTCCATATTATTTCGTCCTTTAAACATATGTGAATAAGGACTTAGCGGTTTTAATTCAAAATTGTTTCCATTCATTTTGTTTATTGAATTACATGAAAAAAATAAGGTTAATAAGAGTAATAAATAGCGCATAACCTAATATTTTGAGTTATCTCCAATGTATACAGAATTTTTTATTTCTGTAATAAAAGGTTTTGCTGATCTATAGTGTTGCAAAATATACCATGCCTTAAAAAAATCTCCAGTATGATATTGAGGAATTCTATCACTTCCATGTTTAACAATATCATCCCAATCTAACCCAAAATGATCATAAAACGTATATTCAAGGTCAAACCCATAAAAACAATTACATTTATTATAAAAATAGTTTTTAATTTCAGCTTTCACACTCCAAACTTGATGAATTGTAATACCAAGACCTGAAACCTTATCCACAAAAGAAGAAAAATTTAATAATTTCATAGAAATAGGCTCCATTCCTTTAGGACTAAAATCATTGGATTTCAATTTTAATTTTAATTCATTTAAAAAATTGTAATGGTAGGTTATAAATGCCGTATTTTCTTTTACTTTTTTATTTAATATACTACTAGAGTATGTCCCACCAGATCCGTTCTGAAATTTAGATGACATTTCTAGCGCAACAGTTTCCATGTCTCCAATTGAGAGAGAAGTCATTAGTTGATTCATATAAGCTTTAAGGGTTGTATCATTCTTCAAAAATACAGGGTCGGACATTATTGAGTGTGAATTCATTGGTTTATCACTGTAATACATATCTTCCGCTTTAGTCCCATCAAAATTGAATCCTGGTTCTCTATTCGCTTTCCCTACAATTTGACTATTTATTTTTATTATACCCTTCTCACAATCTCCAATATTTTTAGAGCTATAATCCGCAAATTTCACCCCGCTCTCTTTCCC
>JBKEAG010000175.1:0-6603 GCA_047972025.1 Moheibacter sp. | reverse complement strand
ATTTATTCAACTATCAACAGATCAATCTCGAAGTTCCCTTGAGGAAAAATCAAAAAGAATATAAAGGTTATCCTCGTATTTTTAGAAAATACAGAAAAAGGATTGAAACTTTGTTTTCACAACTTTGTGATCAGTTTATGATCAGACGCTATTATGCCAAAACATTTGAAGGATTAAAAACCAGAATTCTTGCTAAAATTACCGCATTAACTGTGATTCATCTCATTAACAAGAAAAATAACAGGAATATTAACAACCTAAAAATCAGTATTGCTTAAATGCACTACGGGTAGAAAATATACTAATATTGAATAGATTTTTCACATCCTTACTTAAGGAATATATTTATCTTTGAAAAATTTCACCTAAAGTCGGATGATTTATAAATTAAGCTGTTTAATAATGGTACTTGGACACCTTATAGGTTTTCTAGTTTTTGCATCAATAAAAGCTAGTATAGAAAAACCGGTTGTTAATAAAATTTCTGATTCATTATAAATTTCATAATTAAATGTAATGCGTACTCCACGTGGCACTTCTCTCAATGTTGTTCTAATGGTGAGTAATTCATCATAATAAGCCGGTTGATGAAATTTTAAATTTAATTCAGTAACAGGAAGTATAATTCCCTGTTCTTCCATTTTTTTATAAGGTATCCCCAATTCTCGGAAAAACTCTACTCTAGCTATCTCGCAATATGTAGCATAATTTCCATGATAAACAACGCCCATTTGGTCAGTTTCACCATACCTTACTCGAATTGAAATGATTGAATTTAGCATATTAAAGTTTTGCATTAATTCCTACAAATATATTTTTAAAAAGTCAATACCTAATCTATTTTTTTTACTAAAAATTTATGAGCAATTTTGCTTAACCAAAAAAAGCCAACTATATTAGTAGGCTAATTACAACAACTTAACATAACCTTAGAATAAGAATCAACATTTATCATGCAAAAAACGGCGGAATCAGTTTGGGGAAATTGTTTGAATTTTGTGAAAGACAATATTCAAGAACAGGCTTTCAAAACTTGGTTTTCACCAATCCAACCTATAAAGCTAAATGAAAATATATTAACTATTCAAGTTCCAAGTAAATTTTTTTACGAATGGCTAGAAGAGCATTACATCAAATTATTGAAAATTGCCCTTCAGAAAGAACTTGGAAAAGAGGCCAAATTAGTATACAGCATAGTGATGGATCAAAAGTATTCGGGAAAGGATGCTTATACTGTGAAAATACCTAGTTCAAATAGAGAAAAAATAAAACCACAGGAAGTAGACGCTCCTATGCCGATTGATAGTAAAAAGGTAAAAAACCCTTTTATCATTCCAGGTTTGCAAAAAATTAAAATAGATTCCCAGCTTAACACAAGTTATAATTTCAATAGCTTCATAGAAGGAGAAACCAATCGGTTGGCACGTTCAGCCGGTAAAGCTGTAGCTAAAAGACCAGGAGGAACTTCGTTTAACCCACTTTTTATTTATGGTGGAGTAGGGTTAGGGAAAACACATTTGGCTCATGCTATAGGATTGGAAGCAAAAGAAAACCATCCGGATAAGACAGTGCTGTATGTTTCTACGGAGAAATTTACCCAACAATTTATAGATTCAGTCCAGAGTAATAATCGAAATGACTTTATTCATTTCTACCAAATGATAGACATTCTGATAATTGATGATGTACAATTTCTATCCGGTAAAAAAGGAACACAAGAAGCATTCTTCCATATATTTAACCATTTACACCAAAAAGGAAATCAAATCATTTTAACATCAGACAAACCACCTGTTGACATTCAAGATATGGAACAACGGTTGATTTCTAGGTTTAAATGGGGACTTTCTGCTGATTTACAAGTACCTGATTTTGAAACACGTCTAGCCATTTTGAAACACAAAATAGAAAAAGACGGAATAGAAATACCGGAAGAAGTAGTAGAGCATATAGCAAAAAATATAAAAACAAACGTGCGTGAATTAGAGGGAAGTTTAAATTCTATCATCGCACAAGCAACGCTAAATAAAAAAGAAATCACATTAGAGTTAACGCAAAAAACACTGGTTAACTTCATCAACAATACAAGAAAGGAAATATCCATTGACTACATTCAGCGATTGGTATGTGATTATTTCAAAATTCCAATGGAACAGATTCAGTCCAAAACCCGAAAACGAGATGTTGTACAAGCAAGGCAATTGGCTATGTTTTTTGCAAAAAAATACACCAAAGCCTCATTGTCTAGTATCGGCTCTCAGATTGGGAAACGTGACCATGCAACGGTACTTCATGCTTGTAAAACAGTTAAAAATCTATCAGAAACAGACAAGGTTTTCAGAGGATATGTAGAGGATTTGAATCGTAAAATTTCAGTTGAATAATCATTGGTTATGAATATTTTAGCAGTCTGCTTGGGGAATATTTGTCGCTCACCATTAGCAGAGGGCATATTGCGTTCAAAATTAGATAATACTCATCACATAGATTCAGCAGGAACAGGAAATTGGCATGTAGGAGAAAGCCCTGACAAACGCTCTGTTTCCATTGCTGAAAAATATGGAATTGATATCCAAAATCAGCAAGCTCGTCAATTTAAAAAAGAAGACTTTACGAATTTTGATATAATTTTTGTGATGGACTCATCCAATTATCAAGATGTAATTTCACTTACAAAAAATGATGAGCAAAAAAATAAAGTGAAACTTATATTAGAAAATGCAGATGTTCCTGATCCTTATTATGGAGGTGATGCAGGATTTGACCATGTATTTCAATTATTAGACAAAGCAACGGATAAGTGGATAAATAAATTGGAGTTAAAATGAATTCAAAACTTTATTTAATTCCAACTTTATTAGGAAATGATGATTTTGAACGAAGCATTCCAAAGTATAATCTAGAGATACTTAATTCAATTAATTTACTTGTAGTTGAAAATGAAAAGTCCGCACGCAGATTTATAAAAACAGTACTTCCTCAAAAAAAACAATCGGAATTAGAGATTTATATTCTCAATAAAAAAACTTCTGGAGAGGAGTTATTTGAACTTTCTAAATTGTTTAACAGAAATGAGCCGATAGGAATTTTATCAGAGGCAGGACTTCCGGCAGTGGCTGACCCGGGCGCAAAGTTGGTGAAAATGGCACACCAAACAGGAGTAAAGGTTATTCCACTTGTAGGACCGTCATCTATAATGTTAGCACTTATGGCATCAGGAATGAATGGGCAACAGTTTAAGTTTCATGGATATTTACCGATTGATAAATTTGAACGAAAAAAAGTAATTCAAAATTTAGAAGTCGAAAGTCATAAGAATAATTGTACTCAAATTTTTATGGAAACACCGTATAGAAATAATCAAATGGTGCAGGATTTGGCAAAGTTTTGTCAGCCATCTACTCATATTTGTATTGCGGTAAATCTGACGATGGAAGACGAATTTATTTCAACTCAAACTGCCAAAGAGTGGGGACAAAAAAAGACGGACTTTCATAAAAAGCCCGCCATTTTCTTATTAGAATCTTAATTAGATTCTTTCCTATTTTTTTAATCCGTTTCTGGTGCTTGTCCAATCAACTCCATAAATTCATCTAACTGAGGAGTAATGATGATTTGTGTACGTCTGTTTTTAGCACGTCCGGCATCAGTAGCATTACTTGCGATTGGGTTAAACTCTCCACGACCACCGGCGGTTAAACGTTTAGGGTCAACACCGTGTTGGTTTTGAAGCGCTTGAACTACAGAAGAAGCACGTAAAGCACTCAAATCCCAGTTGTTTCGGATGTTAGCTTTACTGATAGGAACATTATCCGTATTACCTTCAATGATTACGTCATAATCTCTATAGTCTTTGATGATTTTTGCGATTTTTGACAATGTTTCATTGGCAGCAGAACTAATTTCATAACTTCCGGATTTGTACAACATATTGTCTGATAGTGAGATGAAAACAACTCCTTTCAACACTTGTACATCTACATCATTCATTTCTTCACGACTCAAAGAACGTGTAAGGTTATTGGTCAATACCATGTTGAGGGAATCGTTTTTACGATTAATCTCTGTCAAATGTTTGATATATTTGTTAGACGCATTTATTTCGTCAACTAATTTGGCAATATTTGCTCCTCCTTGCTTATTTCCTGCTAAACAGTCGTTTAAAGCACTTTGTAGTGAAGCTAAATGACTTCGCTCAGAACTGATTTGATCTTCTAGACTGCTTACTCTAGCCTTAGCTGCAGCTAATTCAGTTTGACAACCTTGGTTTTCAGCATATACGCTGTTGAACCTGTTTTGTAGTTCATCGTATTTTTTTTGTGGAACACAACTGCTTAGTACAACTGCTGTTACAATGATGACTGATAAAATGGATAATCTCATAAAACTTTATTTATTACTCTTTTGATTACAACGTTAAATTGTAGGTTTTAGTTTGTTGGTGCTATAAGATGATAAAATTTCCGGCTAAATGCCGGAAACTTCTATAAATCTTTTACACTTGTGGTGGAATGTATAATACTTGTCCCGGATAAATTTTGTCAGGGTGAGAAAGCATTGGTTTGTTTGCTTCAAAAATTGTATTGTATTTGTTAGAATCTCCATAAACTTCTTTAGAAATTTTAGAAAGATTGTCACCGCTTTTTACTGTGTACATAGTTTTTGAAAAATCAGGTAGATCAAATTTCAAAGGTTCTGCCAATATCAATTGATCTTCAACCGCCTCTATTCCGTCAACATTACCGGCAGTAGCCAATATTTTTTGTTTTTCGTCAAGGTTTTTTGCAGTTCCACCTACTACAATGTTGTCTCCGTTTGAACTGAAGGTAACCTGTGATAAGTCAAAACCAAATTTTCCTACATGGTCTTTTACTTTTTGTGCTTTTTCTTCCGGAGTTTCGTTTCCTCCGAATACTTTTTCACCTGCATTTTTAATGAATGAAAATAATCCCATAATTTTTAAATTTTGATTGATTAATTATTTTAAGTTTGGTAAAACTACACAATTATTATTCCATTCAATTTAACAAAAGGCTAAATTTTCTTAAATATTTTTTAATACCAAATATGAAACACCATAAAATATAGGTCAGATTATATGGTTTTTATTGTAGAAAATACTCGAATTTTCTAACTTGCCACCAAGTTATTTTATATGCAAACCAAGATTTTATTAATTTATACCGGAGGTACTATCGGTATGGCTAAAGACTATGAAACACAATCATTAAAACCATTTGATTTTGATAATTTAATAAAACATATACCGGAGTTAAATTTAATTGATAGTAAAATTGAGTTTACAGGTTTTGAAAACCCGATTGATAGTTCAGATGTAAATCCTGAACATTGGAAAAAGTTAGCTGAAATCATTGAAAAAAATTATCAAAATTATGATGGATTTGTGGTGCTTCATGGAACTGACACAATGGCTTACTCTGCATCTGCACTGAGTTTTATGTTAAATGGATTGCAGAAGCCAATTGTGTTTACAGGATCTCAGCTGCCAGTTGGGGATTTACGGACTGATGCAAAGGAAAACTTGATTACTTCTATACACTTTGCTTCACTTCAGGAAAATGAGAAACCAAAAATTAAAGAGGTTTGCATCTATTTTGAATATAAATTACTACGTGCCAATCGCACTACAAAATTGAGTGCTGAAAATTTTGATGCTTTTGAATCACCAAATTATCCAAACTTGGGAGAGTCTGGGATTCATTTAGAGGTTTGGGATAATGTCTTGTTTCGACAAGATGACATGACTCCGTTTTCTATAAATACAAATTTGAGTACTGATTTGGGGTTGATGAAAATTTATCCCGGAATGTCGAGAGCATTTATAGAAAATATAGTTTCTACAGATGGGCTTAAAGCGTTGATTATAGAAGCATTTGGAGCCGGAAATATTTTTTCGTTCAGTTGGTTCAAAGAATTACTTCGGCAAAAGGCGCAAGAGGGGTTGATGTTTATTGTAAATACGCAATGTGTTGGTGGTAGAGTGGAATTGGGACGATATGAAACGAGTGAAATTTTTAAAGAAATTGGAGCAATTAATGGAGCTGATTTGACAACAGAAGCCTCAGTTGTCAAAACCATTTTTTTACTGGGGCAAAATCTATCTCCAACTGAGTTCAAAACTGAATTTGAAACAAATTTAAGAGGAGAATTGAGCTAAACTCTCTCATAATCAATGTTTCTATTAAGTTTGTATTTTCTAATTTAGAAACTATGAATTTCTTATAGGTAAAACTTATTTTTTGCCTAGTATCTTGCAACCATAAATAAAAACACATCATTTAATCATTAAATGAGTTCTAACAGTTTAGAATTTAAGAGATTTAAGATTATATAGAGCTGTAATAGCTTTGTTGGTTAGGGGAGGCTAGAGCTAATGGATGTGGCTGGAATTTGAAAGTCACATCTGTTAGTTCTTTTTTAGACTCCAAGAGAAGATAGTTTTTCTAACGCATCTGACTTGTTTGTGACGTCTAGTTTCATATAAATATTCTGAATATGAAAATTAATCGTACTTGTAGTTACATAAAGTTTGTCTGCCATGTCTTTGTATGTGTATCCTTTTGTAAACAGTTCAAGTATTTC
>JBKEAG010000169.1:0-5129 GCA_047972025.1 Moheibacter sp. | reverse complement strand
TTTTACTTCTAATGATTTCAGTAAAAGCAAACAATTTACGTTTCCTTTTGTTGTAAACACTTCTCTCAATGAGAGATGATAGAGATTTTGGTAGTTTTCTAAAGAGTTCATATTCACTATCTATCCATAAATATTCTGCTGTTATAACTTATGATACCTCTTCTATTTCTGTCATTTTTGGCTTTCTGAGTTGGGTTAGATTTTTTTCTCTAGGTTCTATTTCTTTGATGGGTCTCAAATTTTTGTTGGAACTTGCTCTTAGGTTGTTCTTGATATTGAACCAACTGGTAAGTAATTACATATACAAAATATCTCGTTTTGGAACAACCTTTTTTTATTATTTTATAAATGCACTACGGGTAACGTTGAAAGTATTTATTACAGTATAGAACCTATTTTCAACGATGTTAAAAGTATTTAGAACGTTGTAAATTATATTTATTATGAATGTTGAGTTTGTTTTTTATGATGTTGAAAGTATTTAGAGCATTGTAAAGAGTATTTTTATCGATATAAAAGATATTTTTATAATGTAGAATCTGTTTTTAACGATGTAGAGAATACTTTTAGTAATGTAGAAAGTAAACAAACCAAGTTAGCAGACAAATAAAACACGTTGAGAAATAAATCCTACACTTGCACAGCACATTGCAATCCTCGTACCTGTGGCTGCAAAGAACTGTATCCCCACCCTGACAAACTGCATGGGAAAAAAGCCTACATACAACATTGTATAAATGCAATAACGGGGATAGCATCAGTTTTGTTGCTTGGGTGTGTTTTTGTGTAATGTTGGGTTGGTGTTAGTTTGATTAAATTTTCAAGGTAATGAGCCAATTGAGGAAATTCTGATTTTGGAAAAATGTGATGGATTTGTGTTGCTTCTCCGTTTGCCCATTGGTCTTTGATTTCGCTTTCCGTGTACATTTTGCGAATCATATTCATTGCTTTTTGCACTTGGTAATCTGAATATGCTTCATTTTGCTCCATCATCAAAGTTTCGTGTTCTTCTACTGCTTCGTTTCTTGAAATATCTTTATTTTTACCGGCATCTCGCCAATTCGGACGGTTGTACATCAAGTCTGTATAATAAAATTGGTTAGTTGAAAGTCTGCCTTTTATTGTTCCTTGAATATTGTTTTCACAAGCGTAAATATTCAATATTTTTGGAAAAATTCTGTTTACTTCAACTTTACCATTTATGGCAGTATTTCCTATGATAAATCTTTGAAAACGTGTTTTTAAATCTTGAAAATCAGTTTTATCAACAGAACCGTTTATACACTTGGTTTTAAACTCTTCAAAATACCTTAATTCGTTGCTATCCGAAAGCACTTTCACTAAATAATGATAAAGAAAAACATAAGCATTTCTCTCTTTCATTGCGATAAATTCAAGAATTGGTTTGCTGTCTATACGATAAAGATTTTTGTTTCCGTCTTTTCGCATTGATAATACTCCTGAATAAGCCAATGTTCTTAAAGGTTGAGATGTAAACTTATCATATTCTTGTAAAGTTGTTTCATTTTTAGCATCAAGTTTATTGAAAATTGCCTTTACGTTGGTATTAAAATAATTGTCGTTCCAAATATCATCTTTTGTAAATTCAATATCTCTGTCGGCTGTGTAATTCAAAACACAGTCAGCCATAATACAAAGAACATCTGGCGTAACTTTTTGGTCCATAAATCTCGCATCTTTTGACTTTCTAACATCAAAGTCAAATTGAGTAAAAAATTTGTTAATCTGTTCTATCATTCAATGAGTTGTCTTTTAGTAGTCTGAAAAAAAAGACTGAATTATTATCTATGTTTAATGAGCGAGTTCCATAATTACGGGCAACTCTATAAAAGTTTTCAAATTCTTTTGTACTGTAATATTCTAAATCATTTTCAGTTGGCAATCTACTTCCATTTTTCAAAGTTAAAAGAGCAACTGAATCATCAGTAATGGTATTTTTAGGTAAAAAACACGCTCTTGGATAATATGTAAGATTGGGAACCATTACGATATTTTTACGATTTAAAAATTTGGCGACAGCCAAATTTTCCATATCGTCAATATAACAGTCGTAATTGTTTAATTCTAATATTTTATTATTTCCAACATTACGAGATTTTAGCACTCTAAATTTACCTTCATCTTTGGTTATCTTTTTTGTGATTTGTCTATCTCTGAAACTTTGAAAAATATCAAATTTCAGTTTATCAGAGATTTCATCAAATTTTGAATTTCTGTAAATCAGCCAATAAGGGAATTTGTCTGAAAATATGTAATTTTTGCTTTTTTCTTCAATAGTTTTGGTAATGTAACTTTCAATTAGAATATTTTCAGACTGTTTTTTATATGACGTTTCAAGTAAAAAACTGATAGTTTCGATTTTTACGCCTTTAAACCCTTTTTCTCCATAATCATATATTTTTAAAAGGTTTTGTTCTTTTAAAAGTTCTCGTGTTATATTAAATTCAGGTGAATTGATTAGACTTTTAGGCACAATTAACGAAACAAAATTGTCTAATGAAATTACCTTTTCAATGAAGAACGCAAACAAGTTGTTAGTCTCATTATTTCTTGCAACAAATTTATACTGTGCTAAAACTTCATTGCTGTTCGTAAGTTTTTTGTACGGTGGATTTCCAACAACTAAATCATAATTATTAAACGAATGTGTAAGAAAGTCTGCATTTATAAAGTTGAATTTGAACTTTTTCGGAAGTTTTAATTTTTCCAAAATTGTTTTTAAAACCTCAATAGAATTTTTGTCAATATCAACAAGGTCAAATGTTACCTCGTCTTTATCTTTGTATTTTTCAACGAGTAGGGGAATAAAATTTCCAATTCCAACAGACGATTCTAAAATTTTGATTTTTTTCTTGCCTTTAAATTCGGGTAAATCTTTTATAACAGTATAAGCAATGTCTTTGCGTGTAAAAAAGCTGCATTTTCTTGTCGGTTTGAATTTGCATATTCTGCTATCTGAAAAATATTTTCAAGACCTAAATTTTTATATTCTGTTTTGATGAAAGAAATTAGACTTTCAGTATCGTTTAGTTTTTCTTGTTTAATGATGTTTTTTATTTCTGTTGTTGAAAGAAGTTTTTGATTTAGAACATCTTTTATTTTTTTGGCTATGTTGTCAAAAACTCCTGTTGGAACAGCTTCACCAATACAATGTCTAATGTTTAGTTTTTCTTTTCTCAGAAACATTTTCTTTTCAATAAAACTCATCTTATTTAACTTTTCAGTAGAAGTATTAGACCATTGAAAAGTTTTAGGAATACTCATCATCAGCATTAATTACCGAATACTGAAAACTCTGTTTTCTGAAGGATGAACAGTATTTTGACTTGATAAAATATCGTTTCTCGTATGAACACACGGACCTTCTTTGTCCCAATACCAACGAGCGTATTTATCACCGTTTTTGTTTTTATTAAACACAATTTTTCCGTCAACAATTCTATGTGGAATTTTTGATTTATCCTCATTTTCAAATGCCGATTGTCCTTCTTTTATATTTTCAATCTAAGGAAGCATTCTTTTGTCGTACTCTCTGAATGAATGGAAAATATCTGTTTCAGATATATCTCCCATTTCATTAATTTCTTCTAATTCAGTAAAAAGTTTGCGTAATGTTTTTGCTCTGTATTTTTCAGGGAAAATATCATACGGACTAATGTTTTGCAAATCCTTTCTAACACCAATAACTAATGTTCTTGTTCTACTCGAATTTGAACCATAATCTTTAAAATTTACAACTTTGAAAAGAATATTGTAATGTCCACCTAAATTCAGTTTTATGGCTTCTTCAATGGATTTTTCTGTTCCATCAATGTCCGTACAAATGGTGTTTAAAAATGCTCTTACATTCTCAAAAATAAAAAATTTAGGGTTTACTTCTTTCGTGATTTTTATGGATTCGACAACCAAAGAATTTCTCGTCAGTTCTTCATTTTTCTTATGGTTTGCAACCGACATTCCTTGACAAGGTGGCGTAGCCACAATTACATCAGGTTCAGAAATTTTGTGCTTTATTTTCCATTTTTCGATTTCCGAAAAAAGTTGATTTTTTACTTTTTTTGTTGAAATATCCCCATCCAAATAGCCTGTTTCGTATTTGCATTTGTTATTAAAAACTTGAATTTTTAAACGTTTTGTCAAAATTTCGTTTGTTGCAATACACTTGAAACCATTTTGTTTAAAACCAAAACAACCAACTCCCGCACTGCTGAATAAACTTATGTATGTCAATGGTTTTTTCATAGTTCGAGTTTTCCTTGAATTGAGTTTTCGTTTTTTATATAAATGGCTGTATCCTCCGCAACTTTAAAAACAGTATCAGAACATTTATATTTAAATGATTCTCTTACAAATTTGTTGGCAAAAAATAAGTCTGTTATGGTTTGCAAGTCAGTTTTAAAAAGTTCTGCCAATTTTTTTAGTTTTGATTTGCTGAATTTTTGACTTCCGTTTTCTATTCGGCTAATTGCACTTGTGTTTATTCCGATTTTTGCCCCAAACTCCGTTTGAGTCCACTCTCGTTTTTCTCGTTCAATTTTTATGTAATGTCCAAAACTTGCCATTTTCTGTATTTAATCAAAAATAGATTTGATGTATTTTTAGCAAAAAAAAAAAAATAATTTTCTGATTTTAGGTCAAGTATTAGTGATTTTTTTCTGTGGTGGAAAAAGGCAAGCTCTTTTGGTTTTTCAGCATTGGCTTGTGTGGCGGCAAAACCAAATGTGCTTGACTGTGCGGCTGGTTTACAATGAGGCACAACGACCCACCGGATTTGTGAAGATCCGAAGGTTGTAGCGAAGCTACGGCAACCGTAGGAATTTTACAAATGTGGAGATGTACGCAGTATGGAGCGACAGTGGAAGAGCCTGGGTACATCTCCGGATGTAATCCGGCGTGACGATGTGTCGCAAGACGTAGCACAGAGGAGGATTGTGACACATCGGTATAAGTGTATGAGTAGTAGCGTAATTCTACTCACTAACATTTCGGTTTGGTACGGACCTTTGTTTTATGTTTATACTTTCGTTTTATCACTTAAAGCGCTATTACTTATACACATTGTTACCCACTGGCTTTATTCCGTTTTGCTTGGTTTTCAGCGTTGGCAA
>JBKEAG010000166.1:0-5458 GCA_047972025.1 Moheibacter sp. | reverse complement strand
GAGGAACTGCAAATAGCCGTAGTATGAAAGCGGGTGTAGCTTAATCCGTTGTTGGCTAATTTGTCAATATATGGTGTAGGAATGGGACCACCGTATGTTCCGGTTTGTCCAAATCCTACATCGTCCAACATAATGACTACAATGTTGGGAGCTTTATCCGGAGCTTGCATTTCTTGAGGATAATCTTCCTTTGAGTCTTTGTAAGTTTTACCTATTTTCCCTTTAAACTCTTGCAAAGGTTTGGGTAATTTTTCTTGTGCGTTTATACTGCTCATTATCAGCATAAACACGATAGTAAATACTATGTGTACTAGACTTTTCATAATGTTATTATTTTAAAAAATTTATAAATCTATGTTAATCTTTTTTGCAAATTTTAAATCCTTATTGGGTTTAAATAAAATAGCTTGTAGCTATTTTCCGATATTTCAAAGCTACACTAGCTTCGGGAAACGGCTTGGCAAAAGTGCGGGAGATTCAATCGAAAGATTGGATTTAGTCCGAACAAAGCCATGCAGTGGCGCGTAAATAATTCCAAAGTTCGTGTGGTACATTAACTCGCATTTTACCAAACCAATGTTGTACGTTTTATTATAAGCGATAACCGAGAGAAATTGATAATCCAAAAACTTGGTAGTTATATATGTCATTTTTAATATTAAAGTTATATTTACCAACAAATCCAACTGAAATCTTACTTATATCATAAGTAGCTCCAATCTCTGAGAGTAAACCAAAAATAGTTGATGGCATTTCATAATTAAGAATATTCAAAGGATAATTTTTAAATTTTTGAGAAAGAAAAAAATCGAGTTTTGGCCCAGCACCAATAAATAAATGAAAATCATTTTTTAAAGGAATTTTATAACGAAAAGTTGTATTTAATTGGACAACATCAAATGTCTCCTTTTTTTGTTCACTATAGCCATTTAAAGGGTCATCTGTCATATAAATTAAATCTTCTCCACCAATTTTCATATAACCAATTTCACTAGAAAGGTAATAGTTCTTTTTCTCTAAATAATTTAAACCTATCATTATTGGAATTGATGTGATTTTTTCATCATAAAAATCACTATTTTCTATATTTAAACTAGAATAAAACACACCAGAAGATATTTTCAAGGTTTGTGCAAATATTCCAATAGAAAATAAAAATAGAGCAGATATTATTAAATATCTCATAACTTTAAATTGTATTATTAAAAAATAAAGTCTTGTTTGGATAAGACTTTGTTTTTATTGATTAAATTATTTAATTCTTCCAATCTGTAGCAGGTCTATACTTGTATTGAAATGTTGCTGTTACATAATTATTAGTATTAAAAGGTGTCCAAACATTAACATTCCATATATTATTTTGTTTTTTTATATGAATAACAAGTGTGGTCATTATTAACATTCCATTGCTCGTATTCTCATAAATAATTCCCAAAGGATAATTGTTTATTGAAGGCTGAAATGCAGTATAACCTAAAGGATTAACAGATATTTCTAAATAAGGTTTCCCTTCCATTCCAGCAGGAAGTTGAACCGCTGCAACATATTTATAAGCATCATAAGTATAAACACCTGGCGGTAATCCAAATCTAGAAGAAGTAAGTTGCATTACTAAATTTTCTGCGTGAATACTTTTTGTTCCAGTAACGCTAAAAGGACCATAAACAATGTTTTCAGGATCTAGTGGTTCGGTTTTATCAGCACTATTATCACTATCTAATGAAAGTAAATTTTTATCAATTTCGGCAACAGAAATAGAGTTAAAGTCTAAATTATTAGACCACCCTTTCTCCAAGACAACATCGTTGCTTTCAGATTGTTTCAAAGACGATTCTGTAGAATTGTCATCATCGCTACAGCCATAAAAAAGTATTATCGCTGAAATTGCTAAATAAAATACTTTTCTCATAAGCTAAAAATTTATAATTGTTGATTAATTTTATGAGTACCATTCAAAGTAATAGCATTTTTTTTCTATTTTAGAAGATTTCAGTTTAACTTTAGGTTAAATCAAGTTTTGGAAGAGTTAAAAAAAGGAAAGTTAACTACTGCTTTTTTACTTTTACCATTGTATATTTTCGTTCTACCAATTCTCCTACTTTGCTTTTTACTTGTTTCGTTATGTCTTTAAATTCTATGATTTTTAAGTTTGATAGTTCTATCAACTTTTCAATTGATTTTTCATCAAAAAGTTTAAATTTACTTCTAACAAAGGGTAATTTTTTCATAAACTCTTTATTTGCATAAGTCAACACACATACTCCATTGGGTTTTAATGTTCTTTCGATTTCATTAATCAGCACTTTAGGATTTGACCAAAAATAAATGGTATTTACACTCATTATTTTATCAAAAAAATCATTTGGAAAGGGTATTTTTTCTCCATCATATATTTTAAAATCGGCTTGTAAATTAGGATTTATCTTTTGAGCTTCTTCCCACATTGTTTTTGAAATTTCTAACCCGTAGTATTTGATATCTTTAGCTGATTCAAGAAGTTTCTCTAAGTGTCTACAATTACCATGACCAAGTTCTAGTACTAAATTGTTATCTATTAATTCTAGGAAATGAATTGTGCTTAGTGTCATATCAAAGTTAGATTCATTCAAATTTTCACCAACTTCAATTCCTTTTTTGCCGCTTGGGCAACTTAATTGATTTTCTAATTCTCGGATTTCATCTTCTGTCATTTTTTTTTGACTTAGCTATTTAGTAATAAAATACAATAACATCTCTCATCAAAGTTTGATAAGCTCTACTCTACGGTTTTGTGCTTTGCCTTCTTCTGTATTATTATCAGCTATTGGTATTTTTTGACCAAAGCCTTTTGAACTTAATCGTTCTGATACTATTCCCGATTTTATGATTTCATTTTTCACGGTCAGTGCCCTGTCTTCTGAAAGTTTTTGGTTGTACTCTTGAGTTCCTAAATTATCAGTATGTCCGTTTATGGCAATTGCTAAATCCTGATTTTTATTGAGTACCTTAACTATTTCTTGTACCGTTTCTACCCCATCTGACTTTAGTGTTGCTTTGTCTAAATCAAAATTAATATACAATATTGCTTTCCCTTTTTCTATAAGATCTTTTTCTATCTCATCTGATGTGATTTTTTTGATTGTTTGCTCAAAAGCCTTTTCTTCTACAATTTGTATGGACATTGTATTGTGTTTTTTCTTATCAAACGCTATATACACATTACCATCTTCTCTACGAATGATATAGGTTGCTATAGTATTTCCTCCAATTTTAAGACTACCATTACTCCCTGCATATGTACAAAGTTCTTTGTATTTTTCTTTTCGTTCATCGAGCAACTCACCTTCAAAAACCTTTACACCACCTGCTTTTAAAATTGCTCCTTCAAAGCTCTTATTAAGATAGTTACTACTTATTTCAACTTCAGCATTGTTTTCTGGATGAACATAAGCTCTAAATGTTTTACCCTCTACTTTATAGATATCATCAGGCGTTACGAATACCATAAAATCAAAATCTTTGGGTTTTACATTGTTTATATAAGTTGCCCCTTTCGGTGCTGTAAAAAAAGGAAAATCTCCAATATCTTCTGTTGAAATTGGTAGAGTACTTATATCAAATACAGGACTTTCTATAATAGGATTATCTATTGAGATTGAGTCATTTTTTATAACGTTTTCTTTTGTAGTTGTAATTCCTTTATCAACTTGTTCTTTCTTATTTTCACTCTTGTTACAAGAGAATAATAACTGATTTAGTAAAATTATTATAAATATCTTTTTCATCTCTTTTCTATATATTTATCCCGCTTATAAAAATAATTTTTGTCTTGAGCATCGTAGTTCATTCCAGTATTTTTATCAGTTATAACATTAAATGTTTTTGCATCGGCGAGATGTAGCTTTTTGTCTAAATAGTAAACATTTTTATTATCAATACCATAAACTTGATACGGAGCTCCCGATATAACTACACGAAACGACTTTAGGTCTGCCCAAGGTATAGCTTTTCCTTGAAAATAGACATGATTGCTGTCAACAATATAATATGAATTATATTTTTCTGTGGGACGTTTGGGATATGTTATCTCTAAAATTTTAAATGTATGGCTGTCAATATCTGTTAAAGTCCCTATATACCACACATGGTTTTTGTCTTTTTGATAACTATAATCTATCATTTGAAATGACTTTGGATCGGCTTTTTCCAAAACTTTACCATCATAAAAAACATAGTTTTTATCTTTAGAATACCATGTGTCTATAACTTCAAAAGTTTTGGTATCGGCTTTTCCTATTTTATTCCCCAAATAGTAAACATAGTTTTTATCTTTTGCCGTGCCGGAACTCAATACTTCAAAGGTTTTAGAATCTGCTTTATCTATACGTTCAAATTTAAAATAGATATGCTCTTTATATTTCGCATAAACATCATTATCTATAACTGCAAATCCTTTTAATTGTATGTCCGGAATTTTAATAGCTAGTGTTATGGGCGCAAGATATATTCCTTTTTCACTACGCTGAATATAGTGATTTATATAGCTTTCTTTGCTAATAATTTCAGCCGTTTTATCAAATATATCTTGTTCTTTATTTGATATGCACAAAGTATCCACCCCTTTTATTTTCGATAAAAATCCGGAATTATTAAACTTATTAGACACCACATAAAAAATTTCTTTTTGATTGGTAAAAAAGCTACTATCTCCAATTCTAATCAGTTCCTTTTGTGCATAAATCGAGTTCATAATTAACGTAAAGATTAAAAGTGCGGTACTGTTTTTCATGCTGTTGGATTAAGAATCTATTCTTCGGTAAAATTAAGGTTCGAAATAACAGGAAATGTTCTTTTGCCTTGTTGTAGCTTCAAAACCGAAATTTCATTGGGTGCTTTCCATTTCATATCAAATTCAGAATACAGTAATTCTTTTGTTTTTAAATTAAATAAACTATATCTTTTTGACTTAAATTTAAGTAATGCAAAATCCCTACCCTTAGTGGAAAATTTAGTCCCATCTTTATTAAAAAAATAAGGTTGATTTTCTTTTTTAGAATGATTAAATAAAGAAAATCGGGAAGGCACTCTACCATTAAAGTACCAAACTTCTTGCTCCCAAAACTCACCTTTTGAATTATAGCCTGTTGCGATGGCAGCAACTGCTGGAAGGCTATACTGTGCGAGAATTAAAATTTCTTTATGCTGATTTGCAATGCCATAACCGTATTTTTTTATTTTCCCAACAGATCCTATTACCTTGTTGGAGTACAAATACTTTTCAACACTATAATAGCACTCATCTTTTAATGAACCGCAAAATCGAGTTTCGATGTATTTACTATCATTATCTATATTTTTTTCTACTACCGTACAAGAAACCATAGTTAAAAGACAACTAATTGCAAACATTGCCGTAAAAAATATATCGTTAGAATTTAACATGGCTACGCTATTGATTAAACGATTTGTTTAATGAATT
>JBKEAG010000157.1:0-3923 GCA_047972025.1 Moheibacter sp. | reverse complement strand
TGTATCTGATGCCGATCTTTTTCTTTGTATTTTTAAATAATTACGCATCTGGATTATCTTGGTACTATTTAGTGTCAAATGTGATTAATATAGGGATTGTTATGATCATTAAAAATGTATTAATTGATGACAAGAAAATTCATGCAAAAATTCAAGAAAACAAAGCCAAGCCCAAAAAGCAAAGTAAATGGGGTGCCAAAATGCAGAAGTTGATGGAACAAGCGCAGGAACAGCAAAAATACCAAGAACAACAAAAGAAAAAACGAAAAAAATAAAATAAGCGTAAAAATAAAACCGAAAGTAGAAATCTTTCGGTTTTTTTTAATTTTTACCATAACAAATTACAATCAAATGGAACATATAGTAGAGATTCTAATTTTAGCACTTTTGGCTATTGTATTTTTGCAATCAGGAATAGACAAAGTAATCGACTGGAAAGGAAATTTTGGCTGGCTACAGTCCCACTTCTCAAAATCTATTCTGAAAAATTTTGTTGGAGTTTGTTTGATGATGATTACAATTCTTGAACTTATAGCAGGTGTTACGGCAATTATTGGTGGGATTTTATTGTATACAAATGGAACTACTTCATGGGCTCTGGTAAGTGCGATCGTTTCAGCTGTCACATTTCTACTCTTGTTTTTGGGACAACGATTAGCAAAGGATTATCCCGGAGCACAAACAGTTGTGATTTATTTTATTCCCACAGTTTTTTTGATATATCTATTACAATTGGGATAAATTTTGGTTATAAAAAATAATATTGTACCTTTAGTCCTTGTTTTCAAGCCATAAGGATGGTTTAAGTGGTTAATATTCCTAGCTAGAATGTAAATTCTAGCTAGGATTTTTATTATATAATCTCATTTAATTAATTTTACCAAATGATTTCTCGTCAAACTATAGACTCTATTTTTTCTACAGCTCGGGTAGAAGAAGTGATAGGAGACTTTGTAAATTTAAAGCGTTCTGGAAGTAACTTGAAAGGACTCTCACCTTTTGCAGATGAAAAAACACCATCATTTATGGTATCTCCTGCAAAACAAATTTGGAAAGATTTTTCTTCAGGAAAAGGAGGTAATGTAGTTACTTTTTTGATGGAACATGAGCAGTTTACTTATCCGGAAGCACTTCGGTGGTTGGCAAAGAAATACAATATAGAAATAGAAGAGGATGCAGAACAAACCGATGAGCAAAAAGAGGAGTTTAAGCTAAGGGAAAGTCTTTACATTTTATCAGAATTTGCAAATAAATATTTCATAGAGCAACTAAATGATTCAGAAGAAGGACGAAATATAGGATACAGTTATTTCAAAGAAAGAGGATTTACAAGAGAAATTATAGAAAAATTCGATTTAGGTTATTCACCAAAACAGCGAAATGCTTTTACAGAATATGCAGAAAAAAAAGGCTACGGAAAAGTAATTTTAGAAGCATCAGGTTTATCTATTTACAAAGAAGGCAGTCAGGGAATAGACCGTTTTCGTGAGCGAGTAATGTTTCCAATTCATAGTTTTTCGGGAAGAGTTTTAGGTTTTGGTGGACGGATTTTACGAAGCGATATAAAAGTCGCCAAATATCTCAACTCCCCTGAAACAGAAATTTACCACAAAAGTAAAATACTCTATGGTGTTTACCAGTCAAAACAAGCCATACTAAAACAAAATGAGTGCTTATTAGTAGAGGGCTATACAGACGTGATTTCACTACATCAGGCGGGGATTGAAAATGTGGTGGCAAGTTCAGGAACAGCTCTAACTCCTGACCAAATACGGCTTATAAAAAGACTGACACCCAATGTGACAATTTTGTATGATGGTGATTCAGCAGGTATAAAAGCCTCATTTCGAGGAATAGACTTGATTTTGGAGCAAGAACTAAATGTAAAAGTATTATTATTCCCCGAAGGAGAAGACCCAGATTCTTTTGCACAAAAACACTCTTCAGAAGAAATTGAGTCGTATATACGTGACAATGCAACAGATTTTATTCAGTTCAAAGCCAGCGTTTTATTAGAAGAAGCAAAGGAAAGTCCTGTGAAAAAGGCAGAATTGATACGTGACATCATCCAAAGTATAGCACTCATTCCTAGTGTGATTCAGAGAGAATTATACATTCAAGAAACATCTAAATTGATGGATGTTCGGGAGGAGGTCTTATTTAAAGAATTAGGTCAAACGCTTTCCAAAAAGCAAAAAGAAGAGCGAACTAGAAGTAGAGAAAATAAAGTGCCCGATCCACTGGAGATTGTTCGTGAAGAAACAATCACGATTAATCCTAAATCAATTGTAGAAGAAGAAATTATAAAATTAATCATGCAGTATGGAAATTTGGTGATAGAACTGAAAGACGAATCAGGAGAAAAGTTTGAAACAACTGTTATAGAAGAAATTTTACATCAATTTGAAGCCAATGATTTGAAATTAGAAAATGAAATGTACCAATCTATCTTAGAAGATGTAAAAATGGGGATAGAGCAGGAAGAACTTCGGACGGGCGATTTCTTTGTGAAAATGTTTGATGATAAAAAAACGGAAGTAGCTTCAGAGGCAATGATTGAAAAGTACTCTCTGAGTAACAATTGGCATAATAAACTGAATATTTTTATAAAACCTAAAGAAGCCAATATTTCAAAAGATGTTACAGATACAATTTTACGATATAAATCTTTTTATTTAGAAGATAAGATTAAAGAATTTTCTGAAATTTTAAATGGAGAAGAAATCACTGGAGAAATTCGAAATGAACAATTAGAGAAAATTATACTATTGACCCAAATGCGTGCAAAAATATACAAAGCACTCAACCGAATCATTTAATCGTCCAATAGATTACAACGAAATTTCTCCCATACAATCAAAGAAGAAGAGAAATTCACTTTTATGGTTTTTAAAGCATCCTCAGCCTTTTCTTGTGTTTCAAAATAACCTAGCTTTACTCTATAATCAGGAGCTATGAACTGAAATGTTGGTAAAAGTTCCGGGTATAGCAACTTTGCTTCTTCAAATTTACCCTCAGCATCCTTTCTATTTTTACTATAAAAGATTTGAATTCGCCTTCCATTGCAAAACTGACTGGAACGTGGAGCCGGAGGAGGTAGGTCTAGTTCTGGCGAAGTTTCGCACTTCTCTTTTTCAGATAATATATTTTGGATTCTACTGTCTAGTTCAATAGATAAGTTGTCTGATATTTTTTCAGTTTCCATTGTCTGCCCCCAACTAATTGTCAAAACAGAAAAAGTAATAATCAAAAAGAATTTTTTCATAAAAGACATTCTTCTATAAAAGAACGTGATTTAGGAAAGTAAAGTGTAGTAAAAAAGTTAAAACAAATTTAAAGTTGAATATTTAGATAGCTTTTCTACACCAAACACGCCACTGAACCGTAAAAGCAGAAGGGTAAGATTTCTGAATTCTTCGTAAATCAGCTTGAGCAGACTTACGGTTAAAGTAATCTCCCACTAAAATCCGATAATCAGGTGAAGCATAAACCAACTCCGGAGTTAGACTAGGATGTTGTCTCGAAAAGTCATTTTTTACCTTATTGGCAGCATTTCTATCACGAGTATAAAAAATCTGAATTTTAAAACCCATGATTTTATTTTGTTTAGCACATCTATCTGCAGGAGATAAAGGCTTCTTTGGTGAAACATAAGCAGTAGATTTCTTACAAACACTTTTCTCTTTACCTAATAAAGACTGTTTTAATTTAGGGCTTATATCTATTACAAATTTACCACCACTAACTGTATCGTTGTCAACTTCCCATAATTCAGTATCTTGTCCATAAGATAGCGTAAGTAGGAAAGTCATGATAATGAATAGATAATTTTGCATAAGATTTTTCATGAAATTAGACCACAAATATAAGTAGAGTTATTAATTATTTCCGAAAATAAACTTCTCTAATTTGATTTCTATTTC
>JBKEAG010000154.1:0-3696 GCA_047972025.1 Moheibacter sp. | reverse complement strand
CCAATCCAATATAACACGGCACATAACATGGTGTACAAGCAAGAGCTGGTTAAGTGCTTAATTCAATCTTAGTGTTTTTCTACTCGCCAAAACGGTTTTCAACCGCTTTTTTTCGTAAGTTAGCAGTTGATAAACCGTTTTGGCTACCGTCGGTGCTAAACTGAAAGTTTTCAGCTTTCCATCCCGCTCCTGCGTGTACACCCAAACCGTTACCACCAAATTAGAAACAAATGGACGAAATTGAAATCAATAAAGAAGAAGATAAAAAAATTGAGATTAAAGATAATTCCAAAAGAGCAAGAACATTATTAACTGTATTTTGGGTTCTAACTGGATTAACATTAGTTGGTTTATTGACAGGCTATAATGAATTGCAAATACTAAAAAATGCTCAAATTGGAGAATACGTTTCAGAAGAAGAAGCAAATCTAAGTGATTTACTGCAAAGAATAATCGGACTTATCCAATTGGGACTCTACATAGCTTCGGTTGTTGTATTTTTAAATTGGTTTAGAAGAGCATATGGAAATTTACATAGAGTTGGGATTACTTATTTAAAACACAAAGAATCGATGGCAGTTTGGACTTGGTTTATTCCTATAGTTTGGTTTTTCAGACCCGTTCAGATAATGAATGAAATTTGGACTGAAATACAAGAAAAAATCAAAGAGTTTGATCCTACATATGTTATGCAAAGTGGTGAGCTAATAATTGGATTGTGGTGGACATTGTTTATCATATCAAATTTTATAGGTAGATATGTACTCAAGACTGCATTCAAGCAAGACACAATCGAACAACTAATTGAAAGTTCGGAGGCAACTTTAATTTCTAACATTCTGGAAGTTCCAGAGGCTTTATTGGTAATTTTAATTGTTTACAAATTATCCAAAATGGAGTCAAAACTAGCTAACGAAGTAAGAAAATCTGGTGGTAACATTGTATAAGCGTAATGCGGGCAAAAGTAATAAAAATGAGGAAGTTGAATATTAACAATCATAGTAGTAAATAGAAAGTGTAGTGCTTATAATCCCACACTACGCTTATACTAGACCGATGTATCGCAATACTCCGCTGTGCTACGTCTTGCGACACATCGTCCCGCCGGATTACATCCGGAGATGTATCCAGCTCTTCCACTGTCGCTCCATACTGCGTACATCTCCACATTTGTAAAATTCCTACGGTTGCCGTAGCTTCGCTACAACCTTCGGATCTTCACAAATCCGGCGGGACGTTAGCTGACGGTGTTTTTATTATTTAGTTTTCATAATTATATTCGGGTTTAGCATTTTTCATAGTATTGTATGTAACCTTAGCAATTGAATCAACTTCATTACTATAAAAGGCAAAGTTTGCACAATCACTAAGAATAGGTTTCTTACCTTGATAGTCTGAATAATTAATAGTATTTATCCTTGAAGATAATCTTTTACCAAGTTCTTGAGCTTGTTCAACTTCGGCATGATAAATTACAGCAACTTGTGGTGCTAACCCTAAATCATTATTATCACTTGAAAATCTTTGAAAGTTACCACTAGTAGCAGTGTTTACACAACCATAATAAACACTAATTTTATATGCTTGAATAAAATTCTCTTTGGATTGATATATGGATCGCTTTGAAGAGGAGCAACCAACCAATGTTAACAATAGTAAGATTACTATTAAATTATGCATAATTAATCTAGTTCCCATATTCTTATTGATTTAACTCCTCCTTTCGGTGTTGTATAAGCATTACTTATACAAAAACCATCAATTATAGCATCTACATGCCCAGAATAGCCAGCTTGACCATGACTTTTATTGATAATAACATATATTCCATTCTTTCCTTCAAGTAGCTCTGCAACTTTTGTAACATCATTTGCATCTGCCCCCTCTAGCTTATGAGGAGTATCCCCAAATTTGTCAATCATAAATTTATTAAAGGATACTGCATCTAAAATATAATTCTTAATGTCACCACCTTTTTGAGTCCTTTGACTACCATTATATTTTAAAACAGGAATGTCAATTCCAGAATATAGTAATCCACGAGATCCTCTTATTGAACAAGCGTTGCTGTATGCACTGGGATTATTTTGGTGACTTGTCCATAGACTACCTCCAACTAATTGATAAACATCTGAAGTAGGCATCTCATAGTAATCACCTGCTGTTCCTAGTTTTGGGAAATTATTGACGAAATTATTCAAAGATGGAAGTGATTGCTCAGTTAGTGGTGTTTCATAAGTAATTAAATTAGGATTTAAATTTAAGTTTAGTTCAAGAATATTTTGTCTATTTAAAAACCAATTATGCACGTTTTCAGTTGTTATATCAGGATTATTTGTCAACCAAAAAGCCAAATCATACGCAAACTCCTCTCCATCGGGGCTATCATTAATCATTAAGTAGTTTATGAGTGAGCGGGCGAGTCCATAGTCCGCATCACTGTCCATAGTGTCAAAATAGTATTCAAATATATAGAAATATTTATTAAGGATACCGCGTTCTGCATCAGATAAAGGATGATTAGGGTTGTTTAGTGCGGAAACCCACGGGATGATACATTGTCCACTTCCATTACTAATTCCGGGTATTATAGGACCATTACCTCCACTACCACTGTCACAAGGTTGCATAGGCAGAGGGTTGGTATAAACTGGATTTCCACTACCACCGCCATAGCCGCCACCGCCACCTACATCACCTTCACCCGGTGCCATTACTGCAGGAAGTGCAACGCAAGAAGTACTACAAGATTGGTAACTGTATGCATAGCCATTAGGATCAGAGCCTGGTACGCAATCCTCTCCAGGAGGATGATTACCCCCATTGCTACAGTTCACATTTACAGTAGAGCAACTTGTACTACAAATCACTTTTCCCAGTAAGCCGGAAAAACCTCCATTTTCAAATTGTTTTACAATAACATTAAGATCTTCTGTAGGAGAAATTTCATCAACAATGTCTGTATATTGTTCTGCAGAAACATCATACTGCATCATGTATTCATCATACTCATCAGTATCGGGATTATAATGCAAAACAATATTTTCTATGTAGTACTGAGGGTTGCTTCTCCTGACTTTGAAGGTATAAGTATGTGAATTTTCATATTCCATATAAATCACTTCGTCGGTTAGAATGTCAAAGGATTCGGTTTCATCATTTCCTTTCTCCTGTAAAGAATTTTGATTAAGATTATTGGATAGCTCACTCACTAAATTTTTCAGTTTATATTAGTTAGGTGTTTGGTCGATTGTTATTTTCTTTGTAGTAATCAGATGAGATTTTGTAGAAGTTTCGTTTTGTTGGTTACCGGTATCATCTTCTGAACAATAAAAAAAGATTCCCGTCAGGCAAACTAACAAAAAATAAATAGTTTTTTTCATTTTTATATTGAATTAAGGTTTTTTATACCTTACTTATTTTTATCCACTTTCAGCTAACGGATTGGGTGTACACGCAGGAGTGGGCTGGAAATCTGCAAACTTTCTGTTTAGTACCGACTGTATCAAAAACGTTTTATCAACCTCTAATTTAAAACAAAAAAAGGTTGAAAAGCGGATTAAGATTGGAATCATTAAGAACTGAAAGGAAAATCCAATCCAATATAACACGGCACATAACATGGTGTACAAGCAAGAGCTGGTTAAGTGCTTAATTCAATCTTAGTGTTTTTCTACTCGCCAAAACGGTTTTCAA
>JBKEAG010000075.1:0-9585 GCA_047972025.1 Moheibacter sp. | reverse complement strand
ATCACTTAGCCAGTTAACGATATGATTAACGATTTTTTCCGTCTGCATTATATGTTTAAATTTGTTGCTTAATTTTTATCAAATATAATGAAAACTCTAAAGTTGCTTACAGTACTTTTTTACGTAACTCTTCTTTCCTGTGGAAAAGAAAACCGTTGGGAGATAGAACTTCCTGAAGAAAAAGTAGAATTAAAATTTACAGATATAAGCAAAGATTTTTTTGATCAAAACATTCCTTTGACAGAGTTGAAATCAAGCTATCCTTTCTTTTTTGATGATTCTAAAGATGAAATTTGGGAAGAGCAAAGAAAAGACACCTTAGAAAACACTATTTATAACTCTGTAAACAAAGTATTTGTAAAAGCTAGTTATAAAGATGAACTCCAAAAACTTTTCAGTTATTACAAATATTATTTTCCAAACGAAGCATTACCCGATATTTATACCTACTCATCCGGATTACAGAGAATATACAATCCGGTAATCTTCAGTCGCAAAGAGAGAGGGCTGTTTATAGCGATGGATGGTTTTTTGGGAAGTAATTCACAATGGTATCAGCAAGAGCGCGTGTATCCTTATTTAGCAGATAACATGAATCTACAAAATATTGCACCAAAAGTTGTGGAAGCAATTGGGCTTGAAATTGTACCGTTTAACCCAAGACAGCAATCCTTTATTGATATTATGGTAGATGAGGGGAAAAAACTAATTTTAGCAGATGCGTTATTACCTGAAACTTCAGATGCATTAAAAATTGGTTACTCACCAAAACATTTGCAATGGGCAATTGCCAATGAAGGTGATACTTGGAATTACTTTGTAGAACAAAATATGGTGTTTGATACGGATAAATCGTATCGTGAAAGATTCATTAATCCGGCACCATTCTCTAAATTTTTAAATGAAATTGAAACTGACTCACCGGGTAGAATTGGCGCATGGGTTGTGTGGCAGATTTGTCGGAAATATCTAGATGAAAACCCTGACGTAACGTTAGAACAATTTATAAATGAAGATACCCAACTAATTTTCAAAGAATCAAAGTACAAACCAAAAAAAGGAGAGGGAAATTACGCTCAGACCAAACAGTCGTCAAACGTTGAAGTAAAGAAATATGATAATTAAAATATAACTAAGGATAGTCTAGTTAAAAATAATAAAAAATGAAAAAAACACAGATAGTAGTAGATATAGAATTGGATGACAACCATGTTCCGGAAAAAATGAGTTGGACAGCCAAGGATGGTGGAATCAATAACACAGAAACCAAAGCTGTAATGGTTTCAGTTTGGGATGATAAAGACAAAGAGGCGCTGCGGATAGACCTTTGGACAAAAGAAATGCCGATGGACGATATGAAACGGTTTTACCATCAAATTTTTATTTCTATGGCAAACTCCTATCAACGTGCCACTAATGAAGACGAAGTTGCAGATTATATTGTAGAGTTTGCAGAAAACTTTGCCCATCAAGCAGGAATTAAGGGAGATAAATAAAAAAACGACAAGTTTTTCTTGTCGTTTTCTAGACCAAATTATTCTGTAATTACAAGTTAAATAAGTCCGGAAAGTTCAAATGCACGAATCATTCTCGGCACACCCAGCCCACCACCGGAACGGGGAAAGAAATCATAGGATAGAAAGTCTTCTAATTCATCTTCTACACGGTTTTTCCCAAATAATTCAAATAGCTTTTCAGCGTATTCTCCATTTTCGATTGAATAAAAAGAAGTTCGTTGTTCATTGGCATCGCAACTTCTTTCTGCAGAGCCAATTGTTTCAATTCCGTGCATTAGGACATCAACCTTATTAGACGTTTTTCCATTTCGTTTCATATTCCAAAATGGATTGGTGTGTTCCGGAAAATTTTGAAGGAAGAAAATCGAACCGTATTCTTCATAAATTTTCAATTCATCTTCTGCTTCTATGGTAGAAACCCCATATTTTGTAGCCATGTCTTCATAGTTTTCATATACAAAAGAGTCGGGACACCCAAATCCTAAGTATTCGACAAATTCAGTTTCAAGAGCAATTAACTCCTCAATTCCTCCGTGCATTTCAAATTCAAACATAGGAAAAATGCGGTGATGTCTTCCTCTGATGGGAGATTTCTCATTTCGGTAACTGGTAGAGAGACAAAAATAGCCGGGAACATCGGGTTGAGTAAGCAATTCATGTTCCAACCACATCTGACCAGTTTGTGGTAGTGGCCATACATTTCCACAATATTCATACGTAGCAATAGAGTGAGGGTTTTCACAAGCAGCAAGAATGCTCAGACGGTTTTGCGTGTGAACTTCTACGAAACCTTTTTGTAAAAAAAAAGTTCTCATTTTGTTAACTACAAAAGAGAACTTCTTGGGATTAACGATAGGCACTAATGCCTCATCATTCGCCAGGGCTACCACGCCCTGCGGGATTACGACTTGTTGCATAAATTTTTTGTTTTTAAAGTTTGCATAAATTGGCGCAAATTTAAGGTGTGTGATTTTACTACGCAATAAAATTTTAAATTTTTTCTAAGCATATGATAAAAATGCATTTGAATTATTGCATTTATTTTCAAGGTTTTTAAAACCTTGAAGGTGTAATGTTGCACAATACAAAAGCCAATTAACCATTAATCTGCTAATTGACTTTCGTATTTTTAAATTGTTTTAAACCAAAGGACCACCTTTTAAGATTTCTTCATTGGCAAATTCCTCAAACTTCTTAAAGTTTTCTTTAAACTTATTGGCTAAAAGTCGTGCTTTTTTATCGTAAGCATCCAAATCAGACCAAGACGATTCTACATTGAGAATTTCATTAGAAGAAATTCCTGAACAAGATTGTGGAATATCAAACCCAAAATAAGGATCTTGTTTATATGCTACATTGTCTAAATCACCTCTTAGAGCAGCATTGATAACGGCTCTTGTGTCCTTCAGACTCATGCGTTTTCCCTGTCCGTTCCATCCGGTGTTGATCAACCATACGTTTACTCCTGTTTCAGCAACTTTTTTGCTGAGCATAGCAGCATATTTGGTTGGGTGTAAAGGCATAAATGGGGAACCAAAACAAGCTGAGAAAGTAGTTTGTGGCTCAGTAACTCCTGCTTCTGTACCTGCTACTTTTGAGGTGTAACCCGAGATAAAAAGATAAGCTGACTGTGCCGGATTTAATTTTGCAATGGGAGGAAATACCCCAAAAGCATCAAATGATAAGAAAAATATATTTTTTGGATTTTTTCCTAATGAAGGTACTGCTATGTTTTCAATATAATCAATTGGGTAACTTACACGTGTATTTTCAGTAATAGACTTATTTTCAAAATCAACTTCATTCGTTCCGGATTTAAACATACAATTCTCTAAAAGAGAACCTTCTTTAATTGCTCCGTAAATTTCAGGTTCACCTTCTGCAGAGAGATTTATGACCTTTGCGTAGCATCCACCTTCAAAGTTAAAGATAGTGTTGTCATCTGTCCATCCATGCTCATCATCACCAATTAATTTTCGATTTTTATCAGCAGAAAGTGTCGTTTTTCCGGTTCCTGAAAGTCCAAAAAACATAGCGGTATCGCCATTTTCACCCATGTTTGCAGAACAGTGCATAGGTAAAGTGTTTTTATAAGTAGGTAAAATGAAATTCAGGGCAGAGAAAATTCCTTTTTTCATCTCACCCGTATAACCTGTTCCACCGATTAGGGCAATTTTTCTACTGAAATTTAAAATAGCAAAATTCCCTTGGCGCGTACCGTCTGTTTTGGGGTCTGCTTCAAATCCGGGGGCATTTATGATGAGCCACTCAGGGTCTCCAAAGTTTTCAAGTTCGCTTTCAGTTGGTCGGATAAACATATTGTAAATAAATAGGTTTGACCATGGTTTTTCGTTGATTGCACGAATTTTTATTTTAAATCGATCATCTGCACAAGCATAGGCATCGCGAACATAGAGTTCTTTTCCACTTAGGTATTTTGTGACTTTATCATAAAGTGCATTAAATTTATCTGTGTCAAATGGAATGTTTACACTACCCCACCAAACCTCATTTTCTGTAATTTCATCTTTTACAATGAAGCGATCCAAAGGAGAACGTCCGGTAAATTTTCCGGTTTTGATGTTAATTGCACCAGATGATGCTTTTTCGGCTTCGTTTTGCTGAATAGAGGTTTGAACAAGTTCCTCTGCCGGTAGATTCCATTTCACATTTTCTGTAGAAATTCCGTAGTTGACAAGTTTTGAGTCCATATTTGTTTATTATAATGCGTGTTTTTTAAAATAAAAATCTAATTTACAAAATTAGCGCAAAATAGAGTTAAAACTATTGATTTATATCATTTTAGCAAGATTTAATTTTATTCTTATATTTGTCAGGTTTGAACGGAAACTATGTTTGCATTATATTTTGTGTTCAACATTAGTTAAAGTTTGTTATTTTTGCCAAATCAAAACAATTAAAAAAATTATTATGTCTGACATTACATCAAGAGTAAAAGCAATCATCGTTGACAAATTAGGCGTTGATGAAAGTGAAGTAACCTTAGAAGCTAGCTTTACAAATGACTTAGGTGCTGATTCTTTGGATACAGTAGAATTAATCATGGAGTTTGAAAAGGAATTTGATATTCAAATACCGGATGATCAAGCAGAAAAAATCTCAACTGTGGGACAAGCAGTTCAATATATTGAAGATTTAAATAAATAATTCTTACATTCATTTTCCAGTTTTTATGGAATTAAAAAGAGTTGTAGTAACAGGTATAGGTGCGCTCACGCCCATAGGAAATAACTTCCAAGAATATTGGAACGCATTGGTCAATGGAGTTAGTGGAGCTGCACCCATAACCCTGTTTGATGCCACCCAATTCAAAACCCAATTTGCCTGTGAGGTGAAAAATTATAATCCTGAAGATCATTTTGACCGCAAAGAAGCCCGAAAGATGGATCGTTGTGGACAATTGGGAATTATAGCTTCCCGTGAAGCAGTAGCAGATAGTGGGATTCTCAATTCAAACATTAACAAAAATAGAGTTGGTGTTATTTGGGGGTCGGGAATAGGTGGAATCAAAACATTTGAAGAGGAAGTAACTAATTATGCTACTGGAAATGGTATTCCAAGGTTCAACCCTTTCTTTATTCCTAAAATGATTGCGGATATCACACCGGGTCATATTTCTATGGAATTTGGGTTTATGGGACCTAATTATACAACTGTTTCAGCATGTGCTTCTTCTACCAACGCACTTATAGACTCTCTTATGCTTATCCGTTTAGGAAAGGCAGATGTGATAGTGAGTGGAGGTTCGGAAGCGGCCGTAACTGCGTCAAGTATTGGAGGGTTTAACTCTATGCACGCACTTTCTGTGCGAAATGACGATCCAAAAACGGCGTCACGTCCATTTGACAAAGACCGCGATGGTTTTGTAATGGGAGAGGGAGCTGCCTCAATTATTCTAGAAGAATACGAACACGCAAAAGCACGTGGGGCAAAAATCTATGCAGAATTTATCGGAGGAGGTATGTCTGCAGATGCTCATCACTTGACAGCACCACACCCTGAAGGATTAGGAGCGTATAATGTGATGAAAAATGCACTAGAGGATGCTAATATTCAACTTGAAGAAGTCGACCACATCAATATGCATGGGACTTCAACACCATTAGGTGATATAGCAGAGTCGAAAGCTGTACAAAAGATGTTTGGAGAACATGCTTACAATATCCAAATTAACTCAACAAAGTCAATGACCGGTCACTTACTTGGTGCTGCCGGAGCAATTGAAGCTGCTGCAGTAGTGGGAGCAATAATGAACAACCAAGTACCGCCAACAATTAACCATTTTACCAACGATGATAATCTTGATTCTCGCATGAATTATACGTTAAATAAGGCTGTTGAAAGAACAGTTGATATAGCGATGAGCAATACATTTGGTTTTGGGGGGCATAACGCTTGTGTTGTGTTTAGAAAAATGTAAAAGTAGTATATGCTTTTTTGGGAGAAATTAACATCAAGATTTAGCAAACAAATCAATAAGAATGGCTCTCAGGAAACATTTGAATTACAGGATTTTATCATCAAAGTGGTTGGGTTAAAGAGTTTTATGCCCAAAAATCATTTTTTTTATAAAAAAGCCTTTATACATCGTTCAGCACAAGTAAAGGATGGAAAAGGAAACGATGTAAATTTCGAACGATTAGAATTTGTGGGAGATGCTGTGCTAGGATTAATTATTGCAGTATTTATGTTTGAAAAAGCACCACACAAACAAGAAGGATATTTGACCAAAATGCGTTCAAAAATAGTTTCTAGATCTCAGCTAAACGAGATTGGGAAGAAAATGGAACTAACTAAAAGACTTCATCCGGATGGTAATCCTAATTTGGGAGAAGACATAAACGGAGATTTGGTAGAGGCTTTGATAGGAGCCATTTATATGGATCAGGGATTTGAGGTAGCCGCAGAGTTTATTTTTGCAAATATTATCAATAAACATATTGATTTAAACAAATTAGAAAAGTCCATTTCTAGTCATAAAAGTTTGATTTTAGAATGGGGGCAGAAATCTAAAAATAAAATAACATTTAATACTTTTGAAGAAGACAACGCAGAGGATTTGGTAATTTTTGTATCCGTAGTGCGGTTAAATGAAAAAGTAATTTCAAAAGGTAGGGGAACATCCAAAAAACGAGCAGAGGAAAATGCTTCTAAACGTGCATTTTATTACCTGCAAAACAAAATGGAAAATGTCTTATAGATGGCAGTAAAATTAATGATGATTGATGAAGCCGATTTAATCGACTTCCAACTATATGGACTTGCTTCCTCTTATTCAGATTCATCACACTTTATTTATCATGTCAACTTAAAATTTGAAACACAATTTATCCGAAGTGATGATTTAGACGTTGTTATAGAAGACCAAATTTCATACTTTCCGGTTTTTGAGTGGAAAAATCAGCGTACAGGAGTATATTATAATATCATTAAGAATCAGGCCTACACATTAAATTCAGAGAAAAATTCAACAAATTTGTCCTCTATGTTTGCCATTTCACCCTATTTGATTAACCAACATAAACAATATAATTTTTTACTAAAAGTAACTGGAGACGAATCATTTAAAATACCAGTATTTGAAAATTCATTTATACAAATGATTTCATCTTTGGATACAAGTAAAATTAAAAAGATTAATAGACTTATATTTTAAAAAATTAAAAAAGACAATGAAATATTTTAATCCAAAATATTTAAAAAAAACAAAAATAGTTGCAACACTAGGTCCGGCAACAGATGAAAAAGAAACTTTGCGATTGATGATGGATAGAGGAGTAGATGTTTTTCGTATTAACTTCTCACATGCAGATTATAAAATCGTTGATAAAAAAATTCAGATGATTCATAGTCTCAATGAAGAGCATGGATACAATACAGCAATATTGGCTGATCTTCAAGGGCCAAAGCTTCGCATTGGAGAGATGGAAGAAGATGTTGTTTTAGAACCGGGAGATATTTTTACGTTTACAAATGAAAAAATAAAGGGAGACAGAAGTCGTGCTTATATGACGTATAAACAGTTTCCAAATGATGTGAAAGTAGGTGAGAATATTTTGATTGATGATGGAAAATTGATGCTGAAAGTAGTAAGTACAAATGGAAAGGATGAAGTAAAAGCAGAGGTTATACAAGGAGGTCCGTTGTCGTCTAAAAAAGGTGTGAACCTTCCCAATACCAAAATATCACTTCCGGCACTTACAGAAAAAGATGTCAAAGATGCTGAATTTGCCATAAGTAGAAATGTAGATTGGATTGCATTGTCTTTTGTGCGTTCGGCACAAGATGTAGAAGATTTACGTAAACTCATCAAGAAAAATGTAGATTATAAAATTCCAATCATTGCCAAAATAGAAAAACCAGAAGCACTTGAAAATATAGATGAAATCATCAAATCCGTTGATGGATTGATGGTGGCACGTGGAGATTTGGGAGTAGAAATGCCAATGGAAGTGGTTCCACAGTGCCAAAAAATGTTGGTAGCAAAGGCAAAATTGGCACGTATTCCGGTTATTGTAGCTACTCAGATGATGGAAAGTATGATTAGTAGCCTTACACCGAGTCGAGCAGAAGTAAATGACGTAGCAAATGCCGTTTTTGATGGTGTAGATGCCGTAATGCTTAGTGGAGAAACCTCCATAGGAAAATATCCGGTAGAGGTTATAGAAACGATGACCAAAATTTTACAAAGAGTAGAAGACTCTCCTTTGATTAAAATTCAAACACTAAAACCGAATAATAGAAATGAACGTTTTGTAACCAAAATCATTTGTTATAATGCTGCTCATATGGTAAAACTAACGGGGGCAAAAGCAATTTCAACTTTGACTTATTCTGGTTATACGGCATTCCAAATTTCTTCCTACAGACCACTCTCATATATTTTGGTTTATACACCCAATAAAAATATTGTACGGAGACTCAATTTGTTATGGGGGGTAAAAGCTATGTATTTTGATGCCGGAAATAGAAGCACAGACCAAACCGTCATAGATGTAAATCAGCTGGCATTAGACTTTGGTTATGTAGAACAGGGGGACTATGTTGTAAATCTAAATGCGATGCCTGTTTTTGAAAAAGGAATGACTAATACAGTCCGTTTAACCACAATTTAGTGTAAAATAGAGAAGGAAGTTATAAGGTTAAATAATACAAAATCCAGTGTATTCGGTTTGAAATGTTATCTTAACATAAGTCTAAAAATTAAATCGGAATACTTAAATATGCAGTTCTAAAGAATTTTGAATGATAATTAAACAAATCAAAAACAACATAAACGAAGTACAGCAATTTTCAGCTAAAACAAAAGAAGATGTAGAAGTATTTCGGAATAAATTTCTTGTAAAAAAAGGAATATTAAATGATTTGTTTGCTACATTTAAAAGCGTACCCAATGAGCAGAAAAAAGAGTTTGGACAAGTTGTAAATCAATTGAAACAACAGGTAAATGAAAAAATAAATTTATTAAAAGAATCTTTTGACACATCCAATGAAACTCAATCTCAATTGGACTTAACTCGTCCTGGAGAACCCTTTGAACTAGGAGCTAGACATCCCATTAATACTGTGAAAAATAGAATAGTCGATATTTTTTCACGAATTGGATTTTCACTTTCAGACGGACCTGAGATTGAAGATGATTGGCACAATTTCACTGCTCTAAACTTACCGGAACATCATCCCGCTCGTGATATGCAAGATACATTTTTTGTTGAGCAAAATCCGGATGTTGTTTTACGAACACATACATCATCAGTTCAGATTCGCTATATGGAGCAACATGAGCCACCCATTCGTATTTTGTCACCCGGAAGAGTGTATAGAAATGAAGCAATTTCATCACGCTCACATATGATGTTTCATCAAATTGAAGGACTTTATATTGACAAAAATGTTTCATTTGCAGATTTACGTCAAACACTGAGCTACTTTACAGAGGCTTTGTTTGGAAAGTCAAAGATTCGATTGCGTCCATCTTACTTTCCATTTACAGAACCAAGTGCTGAGGTAGATGTATATTGGGGGTTAGAAACAGAAACGGATTACC
>JBKEAG010000062.1:0-7709 GCA_047972025.1 Moheibacter sp. | reverse complement strand
TTTGCTTGTAAAGTGGGGGTGAAGTTAGATGCTTCCCATACCTCAAATCTTTCCATTTCCCCTTCTGCATTTGGTATGGAGATAATATTTCCAGGTAAATTAGAAAAACGCTCAGGGGTACTTGCAAGTTGTTGCTCAAATACTTGCTGGTCAAAACTATAAAGACCCGCTGCCTCTATATTTTCTTTTCCTTCTTTAACTACTGAAGAACCTACACTTGCAGATTTCCACTGTGAGAACCCTAATATGGGTGCTGCAATAGCTAAAGCCAATAAAATTTTTTTCATGTGCTATTGTTGTTGTGATTATTATTAACTTTGCTAAGATAAAAAAATATAAGGAATGAAATTTAACCTTAACCAAAAACTTTTAGTATTACTTGTGTCAACTGTTGCATTGTTTTCATGTGAGAGTTCAAAAAAAACAAGTGAAACTTCTCCTGATGAGATTTTAAAAATAACGGTGGAAAAGGAAACACGTGGCAATAGATCTCTGTTTACTTTGACCAAAGAGGGAACTACACATGTTACCAAAGTGCTACATGGTGAAGAAAATATCAAAAAACAAAAAACCAATGTTGCGAATTGGAAAGAAATAAACCGACTAGTTGGGAACTTAAATCTAGAACAACTAGAAAGTTGGGTAGCGCCGACTCAAGAACGATTTTATGATGGAGCTAGGGCAACAATTATCACATTGGAAACAAACTCTAAAATATATACTTCACAGGGATTTGATGAAGGAAAACCACCTACGGAACTTTTGGAATTGTACAATTACCTTGTATCGTTAGAAAACCAATAATCATCTTGGTCTGACTCGTTATCAGTAGAAATTTCACCGTATTTTTCTTCTAGTATTCGTCGTTCTTCTTCGGGGAGTGATTCTTTGTATTTTTCCCAAAGCCATTTTTCTCGATTATCGGGTTCAGTACTGTTTTCCCAAGTATAAACTTTTTCCTGAATACCATAGTTACGAGTGAAAATAGCAAAAAAGAACCCAACTATTCCGCCGGCTAAATGCCCTTCCCATGAAATAGGATTACTATCTTCTCTGTAAAAATTAGGCAATAATTTTTCTGGAAAGACACCCCAAACCATACTTCCATAAAGAAATGCAACAACTAGAGAAATAGCAATTAAATTTCTAGACTTTTTAAATATTCCACTAAAAAATACGTAAGAAGCTAACAAATAGACTATACTACTTGCTCCTATATGACAGCCAACACGATCACCAGGCAATAGATTTCCAAATAGCCATACCAATAGTCCGCTAAATAACCAACCAAAAATAATAACAAAGTAAGCAGTACGTTGGTAGAATAGTACAGCAAAAAAGCTCAAGACAGTAAGTGGAATAGAATTATTGATAATATGTTTCCATCCTGAATGAAATAATGGACTTAGAAATATACCACGAAGCCCGATGATGTTTCTAGGAACAATCCCGTAGCAGTTGAACTTTCCCAGTCCTATTTGTTGTAACATAAATGTTCCCCATATCAAAATTAACAGAATTAAAGGAACGTATAAAGTATTTTTAGGAAACGGATATTTCATTCAAATTCTTTTATGGAAAATTGTCATAAATCATTCCAGCTTTATTTTACTGTCATAATTTCTGAATTATGAAAATACTCGTTTTATTACAGCTTTGTAAAAGGCAGTTGAAGAATGATTTCTAGGTTGTTTTATAGCAATTTCATACTGAATATCTAAATGCCTTTTCACTTCTCTATAAGCTTGAATGAGCGTATATTTTGAGTCATAAATATGTGTAGGTTCAGAGTTAGCTCCATTGATTTCGATTATTTTTAAATTTCCTTTTTTCAAATCCTCTTCGGAATTTGCTTTCACATCAAATCGACCATAATTAAAACCTTTTATATTTTGACTTATTTCGTTTAGAACATGGGTTAGTTCTTCTGAAATCAAATGTGAAGCATCAAAAAAACGAGTCCCACGATTATGATTTCCAATAGGCTCTAAATACAATACTGTACCTTTTGGAAGTATTATCTCCCACTCTGAAATAAACCTTTCTTTTAAATAATCAATACGATTTTGGGTTCGAGGATTTTGTGAGATAAATTCTTGCAAGGTACTTTTTCCATCTGCAGTATAAGTCAAAAACTCTTTTCCGGTAATGGATAAAATTTCTCCCTTTTCTTTCTGAGGAAGTTTAGCATAGAAAACACCAAATTCATGTGAAAAGTCCAAATATTCTTGAATGATTAAGTTTTTATTTAGAGGATAATTAGCCCAATCTTCCAGCGTTTGAATTAATTCAACATTTATACCTCTTTCTCCCAAATCAGGCTTTACAATAAAAGGAAATTGAGGTAAATTTTTTAAATCTTTTTTATGTAAAATATAACGTGAAACGGGTTTAAATCTCGAAGGAATCTGACACATGATTTTAGATTTTGAATAGTCTAAAAAACCACCGAATTTGATTCCGGAATTTACGTTACAAAAATAGCTGAATGAACGTGCTTTTATGGAGTTCCAAATCCAATAGGGTACAAAAGGAGTATAAAACAACCAAAAAGGCCAAAATTCATATTTTGTAGTGTTAGGCTTGATTTTCTTCACGATAAAGAAGGGTTGAATAAGCGATTCCAAAAGTAGAAGGAAAAGTCAAATTAGGTAAAAATGACTGAACGCCAATTCGAATGATAGCCATATGGTGTACAGTATGCTCTATATTGTATAGTAATTCACGTTTAAAATTTGATGTAATTTTTTGTTTAAAGTCCCCTAATGTCTGCTCCATTTGGATTTCTTTTTCTAAAGAAAGTTTATCTAAACTTTCTTGAATCCAATGAATTTTAGCCAATGCAACAAATGGATTTTTTTCCAACTCAGACGAACGTTTTCGATTATCATAATTAAGTATTTCTGATGCATCAGACTCTACTAAACATTCATATAACTCTAAACTATGACGGATATGACTTCCGATGGAATTATGGAGCAGTGATTCAAACTCTCTAGAATATTGTTCCTGATTTAATTGCTGTATAAGAGTAGATAAGTCATTTAAACTACTTTTAGCGATTATTTTTAATTGAGAATCCATAGAAATCTCCGAAAGGTAGAATAAAATTGAATTAAATAAAGGGTATTTTTTATTTAAGTTTAATGAGAGTTTCATAAAATTGCCGATAAAATTAAAAAATATGTGCATCGTAAGTATATATAGTCACTCTGATAATGAAATAATATTAACTCAAAATAGAGATGAAAGCATACTGCGACCTACAGCAGAAAATATACAAACAAAACAAATCCATGAAAAATTATACACCGGACCGGTAGATTTAGTTTCGGGAGGAACTTGGATGTATCATTCAGAAGATTACTTGGTTTGTCTTCTAAACGGGGGGTATCAAAAGCACAAACATCAGCCACCTTACCGGATGAGTAGAGGTATTTTGGTTTTAGAATTGTTACGGTATAGGTTTATAGATAAATTCACTAAGGAAGTGAAATTACACGGAATAGAGCCCTTTACCATGATTATGATTAGTCGAAAATCAAATGAAAAGAAGATCTTGGTGTGGGATGGAAATCAAAAAAGCATAGAAGATGTGTCGGAGCAGAATTTAGTTGTTCGTTCTTCATCTACACTTTACTCAGATGAAGAAAAAACACATCATAAAAAGTATTTTGAGAACTTAAAAGGAGATTATAACCCTAAAAAAATTAAAAAAATTCATCATCAATTAAAAATGTTGAAAAACAATAAATTCCCTACTGTTCAAACCACTTCTATCACGCAAATTACTCAATCAAAAGATTTAGTAAAACTGAAATTTTGTCCGATTAAAACATAAAACATACCAACAATGGCAGAAACAAATTAACAATAGACCGTTAATAAGTATGGCATTATTTATGTGAAATAGAATGATAAGTAACTATATTTGTTAGCAAGAGATAAAAGATGAACGATAATTTTTCACAAAAAGTAAAAGATGTAATCGCTTACAGTAAAGAAGAAGCACTACGCCTTGGACATGACCAAATAGGTACAGAACATTTGCTATTAGGAATCCTGAGAGATGGAGATAGTAAAGCAGTATCTATAATGGAAGGGTTGAATGTGAACCTGAAAGAAGTAAGAGATAAAATCGAACTTTTGGTACCACCAAAAGAAAACTTTTCAAATACAAAACAAAACCTTCAGTTAACCAAACAGGCTGAACGCGCACTAAAAACAACTTTTTTAGAAGCCAAGTTATTCAAAAACTCAACCGTAAATACAGTACATTTATTACTATGTATACTACGAAATGAGAATGACCCAGTGACCAAGCTGTTGAAAAAAATGGATGTAGATTATTCCATTGTAAAGAAAGAATTTAAGTTCCAATTTATGGATGAAGAATTAAATGAATCCCCAAAAGCAGAATCTAATTTTGATGATGAAGACGGAAGAGCAGGACAAGGAGGTGGATTTGAATCCATGGCATCAAAAGGCAACTCCAAATCCAAGACACCGGTTTTAGATAATTTTGGTCGAGATCTTACTCAGATAGCGCAAGAAGGAAAGCTAGACCCAGTGGTAGGAAGAGAAAAGGAAATAGAGCGAGTATCCCAAATTTTAAGTCGTCGAAAAAAGAATAATCCATTGTTGATAGGTGAGCCAGGAGTGGGAAAGTCAGCTATTGCAGAAGGATTAGCATTACGCATCATTCAGCGTAAAGTATCACGAGTACTCTACAATAAACGTGTTGTAACATTAGACTTAGCGAGTTTAGTAGCCGGTACCAAATATAGAGGACAGTTTGAAGAACGAATGAAAGCCATCATGAATGAGTTAGAAAAAAATGATGATATTATTTTGTTTATAGATGAATTACATACCATTGTAGGAGCAGGAGGAGCAACCGGTTCGCTAGATGCATCCAATATGTTTAAACCAGCGTTGGCAAGGGGAGAGTTACAGTGCATAGGAGCCACGACTTTGGATGAATATAGACAGTATATAGAAAAAGATGGAGCTTTGGTCAGACGTTTCCAAACAATTATGGTTGACCCAACATCACCAGAGGAAACGATTCAGATTTTAAATCAAATTAAAGATAAGTACGAAGCACACCATAATGTAAATTATACAGATGAAGCAATCGAAGCCTGTGTGAGTTTGACAAACCGATACATAACAGACCGTTATTTACCAGACAAAGCAATTGATGCTATGGACGAAGCAGGTTCACGTGTTCACATAAAAAATATAAAAGTTCCACAAGAAATTTTAGATTTAGAAAAAAACTTAGAAGAAGTACGTGAAGAGAAAACAAAAGTTGTAAAAAGTCAGAAATACGAAGAAGCTGCACGTTTACGTGATTCAGAAAAACAGATTGAATCTCAGTTGAAAAAAGCACAAGCAGAATGGATGCAAAGTTCCAAAGATAATAGAGAAACGGTTTCAGAGGAAAATGTAGCAGAGGTGGTTTCTATGATGAGTGGAATCCCGGTTCACCGAGTTGCTGAAAAGGAACTGAAAAAATTAGCCCAAATGGGGGAATTGATGAAAGGAAAAGTGATAGGGCAAGACGAAGCAGTAAACAAAGTAGTCAAGGCAATTCAGCGTAACCGTGCCGGATTGAAAGACCCTGGAAGACCAATTGGCTCATTCATATTTCTAGGAACAACAGGAGTAGGTAAAACACAACTGGCAAAAGTATTGGCCACAGAACTTTTTGACTCTCCTGACACACTTATCAGAATTGATATGAGTGAATATATGGAAAAATTTGCCATCTCAAGATTGATTGGAGCACCTCCGGGCTATGTAGGGTATGAAGAAGGTGGTCAGTTGACTGAAGCCGTTCGTAGAAAGCCCTACTCAGTAATCCTACTGGATGAGATAGAAAAAGCACATCCAGACGTGTACAATATATTGTTACAAATATTGGATGATGGACATATCACAGATAGTTTAGGAAGAAAAGTTGATTTTAGAAACACTATTATCATATTGACATCCAACATTGGAACTCGTCAATTAAAAGAATTTGGTGATGGAGTTGGTTTTGGAACCTCAGCAAAGAAAGAAGGTGCAGATGATAGAGCAAAGAGTACGATTGAAAATGCACTGAAAAAGACTTTTGCACCAGAATTTCTAAATAGGATTGATGATATTATAGTATTCAATTCTCTTTCTAGAGAAGATATTCATAGCATTATAGATATTGAATTAGAAAAACTATACAAACGATTAGAAAGTTTGGGTTATGAAGTGGAATTAACAGAAGTAGCCAAAGATTTTATAGCAGATAAAGGGTTTGATAAAGATTATGGAGCTAGACCTTTGCGTAGAGCTATTCAAAAATACATAGAAGATCCTATGGCAGAAGAAATAGTTAATTCAGAAATATCCGAAGGAGATAAAATCTTATTGGATTTAAATGATGAAAAAGATGGAGTTGTAATTACCGTCAAAGGTAAATCTGCGGAAAAAGAATCTTAGTTTAAGAATTATAAAGTAAAAAAGGCTATCTTGGATAGCCTTTTTCTATTCACTCTTTTGTTCTAGAAATGGGTTATACATCATTATAGCATGGTTTTCAGCTAGTAGTTTTTCTACTTGTTGCCCGTTTTTTTGTTTCTCAATTTGAATAATTCGGTTATGTCTTGTATAGCCACCCCAAAATTGCTGTTTCATAATATGATCCTGCTCAACCACTTCAAAATGACTGTTGATAGGATTTTTTGAATAAAGTTCTCCATACAAGTAATTTTCATCCATAAAGAGTAATACCTGAAACTCATTATCCGTTTGGTTAACGACTTGAAGATCTATATAATTATACGAAAGAGTAGCACCAGCTCCAAAGGGAACTTTTCTATTAATATCAGGAAAAACATCAAATCCATGCCGGTGTCTTTCTGTAATCGTTAGAGGAGAGTGTGCAAAAATCCAAAATAGAAGATTACCCAATTGACATAATCCTCCACCGATTCCTGATTCAATTTTTCCTTGATTGAGAACGAGTCCGTTTAAATATCCTTTAGCCTTAGTAGGTCTTCCTACATTTTTCCAAATAGAGAATGTCTCACCAGGCTTTATAACAATTTTGTCTAAATGCTGAATAGCAATTCTAAGATTTGTTCGTTTATTTTCTTGCAAAATCATGTCTACATCTTTCAAAGGACGTAGTATCATAGATTGATGTTTAAATACAAGGTGATGAAAAGGTTGATCTTTTGTCTGCTTTGCCCAATTCACTTTTCCCAAAATCCACTCAACTTTTCGTTTCCCAACATAGAACTCTTTACCTAAAATCTGTCTAATTGGACTTCGGTATTTTGGCTGTTGGACTTCATTCATCTTTGAAGTGTATTATTAGATAATAAGTAAATTATTGAGTAACCAAAATACTAATTTATACAATTTCAGCACTAAGACCACGGTCTAGTAGAGCAGAACACATAGGTTTTAGAAAGTCGTAGCTTCCTGATTTCACTTCACATTTTCCTTTGTAGTGAACCAACCAAGTACATTGTTCTGCTTGTTCAGAGGAGTGTTTGCAAACTTCCATTAAAGACATTATCACAAAGTCAAACGTATTAATTTCGTCATTATGTAAAACAATGGTATTTTTTTGTTCCTCTGCCGTCAAAACATCTACATCAGACTCTTCTTTCCACAGTGGATTTGTATGTTGTTGTTTACTATTCAAAACGTTTACATTT
>JBKEAG010000195.1:0-2741 GCA_047972025.1 Moheibacter sp. | reverse complement strand
TTCTTGAACATCTTGTTTGTTTTTAGGTTGGGTGTCCCTAATCTGCTTTTTCAATAAATCTATTGAAGATTTGTTTTTCATAAAACCATTATTAGACCTAACACCATCTCCATACAATGCCTGAGTTTGGCAATTCACCTAAAACTTTAGCAGCTCTAGTCTCTCCATTAACGGCATTAATATCTTCTTCATAGTTATAGTCAACAGAGTTTGTAGATTCTCTTTTTAAGTCCCCAAAAAATGTTCCTTTATATAATTCATCGTATTTGCTCGGGTCTCTACCGTCGAAAAAGTAATCCCTATAAGAAACTCCAGAGTTAGTCTGATGGCGAAAACCGTGTCCTCCTTCGTGGTCCAATACAACTAATGAGGAATAAGAATTTTCCCCAACATTTACGCCACTATCAGGATTCCATTTTAATATTTCATTTTTGTAATCATACTCGCTCCCGCCACTACTTTGCTCAAAACCAACTGAAACATCCCCGTTTTCAACAAGATTAACAAAATCACTTTGATAATCTGTGCCATTCTCACTGTTATAAAAAGAATAAGCGGACTTTAATAACGAATAAGCCGCAACAGTATTCAAAACAAAATCATTTTGTAAAGCCTGATCACTTAATCCGTTTATGTCTCCACAAAAAGATTCAACTTGACCTTTGCCGTAATGAATATTTATACAATCTCCATTAACATCTACAAAATAGATAGGGTTGTTCAAAGTATATTGATAAGGATTTATATATCGATAATCTTCCGCATAATTATCAATATTAAAAAATCTTCCTAAAGCTGGGTCATAATTTCGTGCTCCGTAGTCATACCAACCTAAACCCAATTCGTCTTGGAACTCAGCACTTCGTGCGCTATGTTCATTCAAAACTTTCTCAAAGTTTTTCATTCTATGGTCGTTGGGTTTGTAAATATCGTTTTTATAATCTTAAGGTATAGAAATTAATATTCTTCTAAAAATTTTAAAACTTTTTCTTCATCTAAAAATGAAGGTATTTCTTTCCATAAAATATTTTTCTCTACCAATGAATCAGGAGCCTTAAAAGGTTGTAATAATAGATTTTGAGATATTCTATTGGATTGAACAAAACCATATACTTACCTCCTATTATCAAAGTGTAACCTCTTTTATAGCATTTATTAGTTACTGTAATATTATCATAGTTAAATGAATATTCATAAAAACTACTTCGACTTTCCTGAACGAAATTTGTCACAATAGCTTCAGTATAATATCCATTTTCAAAAAGGCTCAATCTATCATTCACTCCTTTTTTATTTAAAAAGATAGAGATAATACTTAAAAAGACTAAGACAAGCAATATATAGAAAGTTATTTTGTTTTTCAGAAAAAATTGTTTTAATCTATGCATCATAATTTTACTGGTTACGGTCTATAATTAATGTTTGTCATGGCCGATTGTAAATTATTGTAATACTTCACTTCCATAAGCACTTATTGAAGTCATACTTGCTGCCTTCCCTAATCCATTTCCAACATAACCCGTACCTATTTTTAAAGCAGATTTAGTTGGATCAAAGGTTCCGGATTTTAAATAGTTTTGTGTAGCATCAGATAACTCTCCCGCAACTGGTGACCATGCACCAGGGACAACTGAACCAGCTGCAGTATTATAAAAATTAATATTTCCAGTAGTTATATACTGCATAGAAACATCAGCACCATATTTTACAAAACAATAGTTCCATATTCAAGAGCCATTGGAAACATTCCGATAGTGATTATTGTTCCCATAACCGCATTATCAACACTTTTAGACAAAGGACTGTTGTGTAAATTGTAATATAAGCTCTTCCTAACTCTGTACCCATTAATCGACTGTAGCTGTTTAACGCAGTAGTCATAAAACTTTTATCTTTTTTTAGATTAATAACTCTTTCGTCTAAATCAAATGGATTTTCTTCAGAACCTTCAGCTTCCGGGTCTAATTCCGATATTTCTCCTAATGGGGTAACCCAAAGGGATTATTATCAAAAGTATTGTATTTGTAGTGGAATCTATTCACTTGTTAGTAAACCTTTTGAATCAATCTTATAGGAATGAATTTTTATGGAATCACTTGGTTCTTTCATTAAATAAAAAGTTTCAACTGAATTGTATTTTTCTCTTTCTACGTTATAAACAAATAAATACTCAGATTTTGAGCTTGTTCCAGTTACAACAAAGGTTTCCCAATGTTGAAGGGTCTTTCCTTCTATTTTCCCTAATTTTTCCTCTATAAATTGATTTTGTTGTTGTAATTCTTCTTTACTTGATTCTTTAAAAAACGCTTCACTATACAACAACTTATTTTCACTGGGTTTTTCTAACAAAATATTGTCAAAATAGTTATCCATTACTTTTTCGCCTTCCCGTTTGTCGTCTTCATCGTTTTGTCGTTGGATAGTAAATTCATTTTTACAGGAGATTAGACTAGGATTTAAAAAAATTAGACAAAAAGATATTTTCAAACAAAAAGTTAAATTATTCATAATTCCTTAATTCTATATTTTCAAAATTAAAATCTTTATCACACAAATTTTCATAATTAAATGATACTATGGAATCCTTCTTAAATACTGTAGTTATAGGCACTCCATACAGTTTAACGACGGTATCTCCAATTGAAATATAATCTGTAAGAGGGTGCCAACTTCTTGAGTCTGGATTAAAACACGTTACTCTTTTGGTTTCCAAATCAATACCTTCAATTTTCAAATAAGGA
>JBKEAG010000116.1:0-4348 GCA_047972025.1 Moheibacter sp. | reverse complement strand
ATAGATATTGCAATAAACCTTATTACTGTGCTAATAGATAAAAAATTTAAAAGTTTTGAAGAAGTAGAAAGTTTTGTGAAAGAGAGGCAATTTAAATAAAAAATACTCTCATGAGTATATTATGCTATCCGAATTACTAGTTAATTTTAAAAACGACCAAGTGAGTGGCTCAGTGTAAAAGAATTGTTTAACACCCTAATCATACAAGGTAGACCCTAAACGTACAGTAATAGTTAACTGTACGTTTAGGGTCTACCTAAAAGGTGCATAAATGGATATGTATACAATCTATCTTAGAGGGATACAATAAATTATCCCCTAATGCGGCTAAAAAAATTATTGATAATGGAATCAGCGAGTCAAAATGTCGGAGAGAACTTGAGAAGAAACTTCTAGCTAGTCAGATTTTTGATAGAAAATTAGGCCAATGGTTAGGATTTATAATAGCTCTGATAGTCATAATTGATGGTGTTTATTTAATAGCAGATAACCATCAGATATCGGGATTTATCTTATTAGGAATATCTGTCATAGGTTTGTTTGGTGTATTTAACAAAAACATGATAATGATGAAGGAAACCCTTCTGCCTGATTAGGATAGAGGGTTTCTTTTGTTCTATGATCAATCATCCTTATAAACAACGTCATATTTCTGTATCATTCGTTATCGCTACTTAACCTTTTGTAATTGCTTTGTTTTTGATTCAACTTGTAAAATTATGTTAATTTGTAAGTGTCCTACAAGTCATCGAATCTTGTAGGATGTCACGGTGTTTCGGAAAGTCTCATATAAATTACAACTAGAAAACCTCCTAAGTGTTTCTGACGTGGTATTCAGGAGGTTTTCTGGTGTCTAGAATAAAACAAACCTCACTCTATTTTTGAGTAAGGTTTATTTATTTTCTGTAAAAAATATTATTTAGATTTATTTAAAAGTGTTTTTTTACAAAAATTACATTCCGACACGATTCCTTTGACGACGATGTTATTTGCACCACAACCAGAGCATTCAACAATGGCCTTCTGGATATTTTCTGGATAAAATTAGCGATTTATTAATATGTCTTGTTCGTAGTCGATATACCATCCTTCTAAAAGTCTCGCTCCAATTCATTTATTACGTAGTCTTCATTTATCCTAAAAATCTTTTCTACTTCTTTTAAAGAGATCCGCTCTGCGCCTCTCTACCTCTTAACTTAACCGTCCGTGCATCTTGATTCCTGGTTAACATTTTTAATATTGTAATAAAGATAATAATCGATAAAAGAAAAATTGTGACAATTATCAATCTGATTGATATACTTCCGTCAATCAATCCTTCGAAAATATCCAGTAATACAAAAAATAGAAATAATGCAGCAAAAGTCATCACAATATTCAATTGGCTATAAATGCTCTCTCTTCTGTGCTTCGAACGGCCGAAAATTCCATCGATAATTGAAGGGGTTTTAATTTCCTCTAGTTCTATTCGTTTTTCTTCGTCAATTCTGCTTAAAAATTGTGTTATCAATTTGTTCATAGTCATCTCGTTTGCTCAATCCAATCTGTTTGTTTTTTTTGTGTATTCACCTTTTTTATAAACTGATAAATTATTTACAGAACTAACTGAAATAGAAAGCAGTTCTTCAATTTCTTGCGGTGTATGTTCTATGTCCTTTGTTCAATAAATCATTTACTTTAATGCTTTGTGGAGTAGTGTAAAAGCCAGCGTTTATCAATGTTTTTCTAACTTTTTGGCGTAACATATTGTATTAAGTAGATAGTTCCCGTATCGAAGCTTTTTTAAGTAAGCTTGAACGATGCTATCAGCACTGACTTTAATATTTTTTTGAGGTAAATAGTTATCTTCAAGCCCTCGTATATACTTTACCGCGCTATCCCACTCTGTAAATCCTCGTTTTTGATAATGTTTGTGATTGCTCAATTTTTAATGCTTCTGCAACTTTTTTTCACTTTCGTAGCTTGTTGCATAAACTTCGTTGCCAGCTTCAATTAATTTGATTAAATCTTCTTTTTCATTTGAAGATGTTACTCAAGAAGATGTGAAATTTCCTTGTCCTGTGTGTAATAATTTAGTAGAAGAATGAGGCATTTGTGAAGCATGTGGCTGGGAGAATACAGGACCAATCAATATCGATGGTGGTTCAAACAGAATGAAATTGAAAGAAGCACAAGAGATCTATAAAAAAGGTGAAGAAATTAGGAAACCATAGAGTTAGACGAGAGGCTGCTAAAAAAGAATAGTTTATCAATAAATAATTATTTACAATATAATTACCCATTGATATACTTGCGATGTAAATGTTGTGAAACATTGTGAAGGAGGGATGATCATGGAGAAAATAGTTCAGCGAGATACTTTGCCAAAATATACGCAATATGAACTATCTTCAATGGTGGCCAATCTTATAAATAATTCTGATTTTACTGTAGGTGAATATGCAGAAGTAAATAATATAGATTTAGCAATATTGAGTGATGTTTTAGATGGAAATATTATTTTTAAGCCTAAACATTATGACTTAGTTGGTAAGTTATTAAATTTAACACTAAGTGAGTTACTTGAAGAGGTATCTTGCGAATCCAAAGCTTTCTTCAGAACTGAAAGTTATGGAGAAGAAGTAAATAACTTTGTTAATAATACAAAAATACTTTTTAAAGAATGGGTTTATCAAGAAAAGATTTCAGGAGAGATAAAATAAAAAGTTGGTGTGTCATGGAGAAATTGAGTACTGATAAAAAAGAAGATTTGATAAAAGAGGCAGAAGACATCACATTACGATTTAAAGAAGAATATAAGGATATAGTTGAAACTCCAATACTTAATTCTTTCAAGGCAGCGGAAGAGTTGGGTTTTTTTGTTGTGTCTGGTCCAGCACCGGATAAATTTTCAGGAATGACAATGAATTTACAAGGGAAATCGATGATTGTAGTTAATTCTGTCCATCCATTGGGTAGACAAAACTATTCTATTTGGCATGAAGTTTATCATTCATACACAGGAGATGGTCAAGATATTAGTTTAGTTGAAGAATCAGAGTATAACGAAACTGAGTATAAAGCTGATATATTTGCTGCAAATATTTTAATGGACAAGAATGTGTTGGATACACATTTAAAGCGACTTGGATATAATTCTGTTGAAAATTTAAAATATTTAAAAAAAAAAGACGTGGTTGAACTGCAAAATATTTTTCAAGTAAGCTATAGAGCAATGTTGACAAGAATTATTTCAATTAGTGGTAGGGACGACCTAGGAAATCGGTATGGTATTGCAAGTAGTCAGTCAAGAATCATTAAGTACAACCAGAAGTTTGGTTTCAGTGGAAATTTAGAAGAAGGCAATCTGCCCAAGTATATTTCTCCGTCTTTTTTTATTTATCTAGAGAATAATTTAGAAAAAGGTAGAATTTCAAAAAAATATGTTGACGATATTTTGAAATTTGTGGAGGAGGATTTTTAATGACGCAAGCTCTACAGATGAAATATATATGCGATACCAATATATGGGTAAAAGTAGTGTTGGGGAACGTCCGTTCTTCTTTTTTTCACGAATTTCACGATATTTTTTTTGCCGATGCAGTTGAGAATGAAATTATTAAGTGGGATAGGAATACCGATAGTTTTAGCAGGATAGCAAGCAATTTTATAGAGAGTAAGGAAAATAACTTCAACGTTATCTACCTAACAGAGTTAGATCCCACGATACAAAGTTTGATAAAGAAGCAGTTAATGCAATTTGGATTCCCTAACCTTGATAATTCTCAGACAACTATAAAAAATTTGGGTGAGTACCTATCTATTGTCTATGCTTATTTTCTTGACATTCCCTTTTTACAAACTGAAGATTTAGCTTTCTATGCAGAAATAGATATGCAGAATAGTTTTAAGGGAATCAAGATAATCACTTGGAATGAAATTGCTCAAAAGATAACTAAAAACGATAAAGAGAGAATTCGCTTAAATACTTTGATAGAAAATGAACAAAAAAGAATGAATGCGAATAAGAAAAAAAATGATGATTTGAGTGCTAAATTGAGAGCACTTCAAAATAAATTTAGCTCAAGGTAGTCATAAGAATTTTTTAATTTTATTTATGTATTGCCCCACGATAGATTGAAGTTTTACTGCATTTCCATTGCATTTGATTGCAGTGGGTAGAAATACAGGCATGTCAATTTTCCTAAAATAGCTTTAGAATACAGATTTTTGAAGGTATGAGTATATCTGAGAAAGCTCTTAGTTAAACCTGTACCTTCCTTATATATCACTGGGTAGACACGAATATATTCGTGTCTTTTTTATTTATTACTTTTTTTGTCCGATATATCGGACTTTTTATCATGCG
>JBKEAG010000110.1:0-2214 GCA_047972025.1 Moheibacter sp. | reverse complement strand
ATTGGTTTTCCCTCATCTTTTTACTGGCATTGAGGTGTAAACTTGTAGGGAGTCCAACTTTAAATTCATTACTAATAAGTGATTGATTTGGGTTGCCATATAATTCTTCGCTTATTATTTGTGCAATTTGTTCGGGACTTTCAAACTCTATATCTTCAAAGTTGGGATTGTTTGTATATTGATAATTATCTCCTGTGAAATTGTGAACAAATCCTTTGTCAAACTTTACAACACCAATGTCTAATAAATTAGCACTCATTTTAAAATCATAATCATCTGAACCGTCATAGTTAACCATAGAAATTCCCAAGTCTAGCCCTATACCACTGCCCTGTGATTTGTATTCATAACTATCTGTTTCAAAGTTGTAACCTGTAGCATAGCTCACATCTATGTCAAAATCAGAAGTAAATAGGTTTTTTTGTGGTTCATCCGGGTTTTCCAAATCTTCTTCATATTCTCTTCTAAGAACAGCATTACTTTTATTATTTACTACAAAGGCGTCATGTCCCATTGCATATTTTATATTAGCTCCAACTATCCATTGAAAACTAGAATTTGGAAAGATTTCAGTAGCTAGATTTAGCCCAATTTCTGTCCAATTCATAAAATTAATTTTAAAGGGATTCATATTGTAAATTACAGGTTCTTCTATGTCCTGATTGATGTATTGTAGGTAATTATCAATGTCATTGGCAGAAGTTTGTGTACGAAGACGGGAAAACAAACCGGCAGAAAAACCTCTTTCACCAATTGAGAAGTTAAATGAAGCCGAAGGTCCCATCAGGTCAGAACTAAAGTGATACCCAAATTGGTCTTTGTTGTAGTAGTCAAAAACGCGTTTGGTGTTTTCTCCTGTGATGTTGTTTTCCAAATCAACTTCTTGTGTTTCACCTTTAATTAATCCAAAAAGACTTGTTTTAGAAAGGTATCCGTAATCATTTTGAAAGAAAATATTTTCAGAAAAAATATTGACATCCCAACTATTGGGATTTAAAAATGGCTGAGTGGGAGAAACGCCCACGGAACTAATGCCACTATATGGATCATTACTGAAAATATATGGATCTTGAGCTATTGCTACTTGCGCTAATAGTAAAATACCCCAAAGCAATTGATTTGATTTTCTTCTTTCCCCCATATTTCCCCTTTTTTGCTAAACGCCTAAATTATATAATTATTTTGTAGTAGACTGTATGCCTTTGGAAGTTTGTGAAATTTTATGCATTTCCTGAAGTGAAATTTATAAAGAAGTGGATTATACAATTCTTAATAAAGATTTTGAGTAGATATAAACTACATATAGTTTATTCCGGATATTTTTCGTATCTTTCAAATAGTTCAAGTGATTTTTCACTCAATCTACCATTTTTTTTGGACTGCAATTTTTAGTTTTCTCATAACAGTTTTTCATTTGATGTTGGTGTTTCATCTTAATTTTTTGTCTGAGTAAACTTTTGATAAATTTATTTTGAAATAAAAAAACCGTCTGTTTACTCAGACGGTTCTTTGATACTTTGAATTTACTCCATGCCAACCTAACTCATCTGATGATAAGTATGGTGATGATAGTTATGTAAATTCTTATTTATCATTTTTCTAATCTGTACAAATGTCCTAAATTAATTTCAAAAAAAAATTAAAATTCACCTAAATCAATTTTAACTGAAAATATATTGGAATATAGTGCCACACTTTGGTCTCCTACATCTGTCAAGGCATAGTCAACTGAGATTCCTTTGTATTTGAACCCTACTCCTATATTGGGTTGAAAGGTCAACTCTCTATCACCATCAAATGTAGTTTCGTATTGGAAATTATTGACCCCACCTCGTAAAAAGACAATATTATCATAGCCTACTTCGAATCCAGCAGATGGCGAGATACTTAACGCACTAGTGGAAATCAAATCATTGGTTTCTGTAAATCGGAAGTTTAAATCTACTTCTCCTAAAATATTGAATTTATCACTTACTTGAAAATCTTTTCCAACTCCAAGTTGTAGTTTAGGCAATGTTAATTCTATGGTTTCCTCTGGCAAATCATTTACGGTCTGCTGATTTCCCGTTCCCGGTTCGGTAACAGTTATAGTGTTAAGTTCTTCCTCATTGATACTCCACGCATTAAAAGTAGTCGTAATATCACGTGCCATCAACCCAAAAAAGAATTTATCTTCTGTTCTGTATTGTAATCCTAAATCTAGTCCAAATCCAA
>JBKEAG010000100.1:0-26337 GCA_047972025.1 Moheibacter sp. | reverse complement strand
ACGAAGAAATAAACGCATACGATTCGATTGTGAATCAAGTAAATTTCACGGGGGGCGAACGTACATTCCAATCAAATGACCGTGATTATTTCACTAAACGTTGGACTCATCACCTCAATTTAAATGCAAAATTGTTTGATCGTATTCGGTTCAACGGTGACTTCTCATACCAGAATCAGGAAAGGAAATTTGAAGATTTCGTTTACGACATACCATCACGAATAGAAATTTCGCGTGAACATGAAAATGTTTACCTATCGACAAAAACATTTTATTCAAGAGGGACTTTCAGTAATTTCTTGGACAAAAAGTTATTTGATTTTCAAATCGGCTATGAGTTAGAGAACAATTCGGGTTTTGCAAATGCTTTTGCGACTGACTTCGCATACGGAAATGAAAACGTTGACAAAGAAATCGGCACCTACGCCGGATTTGCTTCAGCAGAAATAAACACAAATGTTGGACTTTCCTTTCGTCCGGGTTTCAGGGCAAGTTTTAGTAATGAATTTAAGTCACAATTTAGTTATTCATTAAATACAAAATATAATTTAACGGAACACTCAAACATCCGTGCTGTAATAGGAACTGCAAACCGATTTCCGGACTATGTAGAACTTTATACTTTTCAAGTTGACAGTAATCACAATATCCAAGGTGACCCGAATCTGATACCTGAAAAAGGTTATTCGACATCCATTCAATGGAGCAATAGAACAAGAACTGATAATTTCAAAATGACCAACAACATCAGCACACTTTATTTGGATGTTGATGACCGGATTGAATTGGTACAGTTAAATCCTCCCAATGCAACTTATAAATTTTTAAACATAGACAAATTTAAAAGTTGGGGGATTTCCACTGACCACCAGCTTAAATGGAGAGATCTGAATGTAAACCTTGGTGCCTCAGTTTTTGGTATTTCCAAATCTTTATTGAGTGCCAGTTACGGCGTGGACAACAGTATAGAGGACGAATACCGTTACACACTTCAGGTCAATGCTTCGGTAAATTATACAATTCCAAATTGGCGAACAACTTTCTCAGCTTATTACAAATACAATGGAAAATCAACCCAATATCAGCCTGATTTTGAAAATAGTACCAATACCCAAACTGTTTACAAATTAGTGGAAACAGAAGGTTTCAATATGCTCGATGCTTCTATTCGAAAAGGGTTTTACAAAGATAGATTTGAAGTCACGCTAGGCGTACGCAATATTTTTGATGTCACCAATATCAATCAAAATAGTATCAACGGACAAGGACATTCGGGTGGTAGTTCAGACTTGAACTTATTTTACGGTCGCTCTTATTTCTTAAAATTAAATTACAATTTAGAATTCTAATCTTTTATAAAGATGAAAAATACACTTAAAATCATTTTGTTATCCACTATTTTTATCACAACTTCCTGTTTGAAAGAAGATGATGGTGGAATTAGCGTTCCACCACTGGAAGGCACAACTTTAGCTCCAGAAGTCGGTGGTGCAACGCAACCCAATCAGGTTTGGGTAGATTTATCCAATCAAGAAATAAAATCAACACACAGAAACAATTGGGATTTAGGTTTTTACAGTGGTGATGATTTTTATATCATCTTAAACAATTCTATACTAATGGCTGCCGGTTCGGTTGAATCTACCGATATAGATGCCGTTGGTCAAAGCGATTTTGATCAACTGATTTCCATTCTAAATCCGGCTGCCGGTTTTCCCGAACAATACATAGACAATGTAAAAGGAATTTATTCTGAAGACAATTCTACTGCGATTGCCAAAATCAGTGCAAACGATTCTGAAAACAAAATTTATTTGCTCAAAATGGGATATAATGTTTATGACGGTGATGACAGTATTCCTCCATTTTCCGTCTATACCATTGGTGATTCTAGAGGATTTAAAAAAGTTCGAATTCTAAGAAATGACAGCGAATCCTATAAAGTTCAATATGCAAATTTGAACGATACCGAACACACGGAAGTTATCGTTCCAAAAGATTCGGGATACCACTTTAGTTTTTACAGTATTATGAACGAAGCATTTGCTGAAATTCAACCAAAAAAACAAAATTGGGATATTTGTTTTACGGTAATGAACAATATAATTGAAGGTCATGGAACTTATATCTATCCGGATTTTGTAAATAACAACACACTTTCAGGTGTTGGTTCTTATCAAATAATCACAGACCCACTGACTTTGGATATAGACTACAATAATTTTTCACTGGCTGATGTGGACGAGACCTTATTTATATATGATGACCAAAGAGCGATAGGAAGTAATTGGCGATCAACCGTTAGCGGAACAACCTCTACTCCTGTTGTAAAAAGTGATCGATTTTATATAGTGCGGGATGCCGAAGGTATTTTATTTAAACTTCGATTCATTAGTATGTTGGGGCAAAATAACGAACGCGGATTCCCAACTTTTGAATATGAGCCACTATAAGATAGTTAAGTAATATTCTTAGCCAAAGCCATCACATAACCTAAATGCAAAGATTCGTGAAGGTTATTGAACCGAATGGCATCTTCTATGGTTTCCAGTTTTATCCCAAAACTCGTTTCATAAGGACGAAAATAAGAAAGTGCTTCATCGTAATAATCTTTTCGTAAACGAACCTGAGTAGTTTGCAGAAGTTTTATTAGCAAATTTACATCTACCTTTGTCACATTTTGGTCACCAAACGTTCCTTTTTTGAAACGCATAACCCAATCCTTACTCACCAACATTTCATTATCAGAAAGATAATAAGTCATCAACTGTTGTGTAACCAAAGCATGTGCACAATTCCAGAATACATGGTTTTTATAACCCATCGGGATGAATGTCAACCGTTTCAAATCATACGCATGAAGATAGCTTATAAAGTTCTTTCGAATTTGTGCTAAATCTTCAAAATGTTTTTCCATTCTTTCAAATTATTGAATAACAAATTTATAATTTCTAAATAAAAACTCTCTTTTTCACAACTAAAATCATGTGATTCATTTTTCTAGAACCAGTCTAAATCGTTAATTTTGCATCATATAAATTACAACATACGATTATGAGTAGTCTGAAAAACAGAGCAATTGAAATATTAGAAGAACTGGGCATCGAAAAATGGATGAAAAATATTCAAGTAATGGGAAACCAAATCATACTGGATATAGTGTCTCACTCACCTGCCATGCACGAAAGGAAACGACTAGAACAAGCATTGAGAGCTTCCTTTTCTGAACAAATTCCGGAAGCAGAGTTAAAACTCAATATTTCTATAGAAACGCAACAAAACGATACACAACAAATAAAAGGAAATGAAATTCCGGGTATCAAAAACATCATCGCAATAGCTTCAGGAAAAGGTGGTGTTGGAAAATCTACCGTATCAGCAAACATTGCTATCAGTCTTCAAAAAATGGGGTTTAGCGTTGGGCTTTTAGATGCAGATATATACGGACCGTCTATGCCTACTATGTTTGATGTAGAAGGTTCACAACCCCATACCGTTCAGGTAGATGGGAAATCTAAAATGAAACCAATAGAAAGCTACGGAGTCAAACTGCTTTCCATTGGATTTTTTGCAGGAACCGACCAAGCTGTAGTTTGGCGTGGACCTATGGCTTCAAAGGCTTTGCAGCAGATGATTCGTGATGCTCACTGGGGTGAATTGGATTTTTTAATCATTGACCTTCCTCCGGGAACAGGTGACATACATTTGTCCATTGTTCAGCAAATCCCAATCACAGGGGTCGTTATAGTCAGCACACCTCAGCAAGTTGCCTTAGCCGACGTTAGAAAAGGGGTTTCTATGTTTCAAATGGAAGCAATCAACGTTCCGGTATTGGGGATAATTGAAAATATGGCTTATTTCACTCCAGAAGAACTTCCACAAAACAAATACTATATATTTGGACAAAATGGAGCAAGAGATTTAACTGAGAAATTAAACGTACCATTTTTAGGTGAAATTCCATTGGTTCAAAGTATTCGTGAGGCTTCTGACGTAGGAAGACCTGCCGCACTTCAGGAAAATACTGTAGTGTCTAATAATTATCAAAAAATTACACAAAACATTATAACCAGTTTAGTAGAACGGAACAATACGCTTCCACCAACTGAAGCTGTAAGAATAATAAATATGGCAGGTTGCTCTGCAGTTAAAAAATAATTAACTTTGAAAGATATGGAACAAAACGATTTATTGCAAAGAGTTGAAAAGGCATTGGCTGAAATCCGTCCGTTTTTGAACAATGATGGTGGAGATATAGAGTTAATATCAATTGAAGAAAACGTTGTAAACGTTCGATTAACAGGAACGTGTACGAGTTGTACAGTCAACCAAATGACTCTAAAATCCGGTGTAGAAATGACCATAAAAAAATATGCTCCTGAAATTAGTCAGGTAATCAACCATGACCCGGTACAGCCTTTGGTAGATTAACTTTCTATATTTAAAACAACCATTTTTGGCAAAATGTTTGTTTATGGTAAATAAAACTAACCAAATGATGCGTTATTTCTTATTTATATTTATTGGATATCTGAGTTTCTCCTTTACAGCAAGTAATAGTCATAACTACAAAGAAGGTGAGGTTCTGAAATACCGAATCCACTATGGAGTACTGAATGCCGGATTTGCTACACTCAGTGTAAAAAGTTCAAATTATGATGAAAAGCCACACTATCATATAGTAGGCGAAGGCTCTTCTTCTGGTGCTGTACGGGCTTTCTACAAAGTAGATGACCGCTATGAAACGTATATAGATCAGTCCACCAATAAACCTTCTAAATTTGTTCGAAAAATTAGTGAAGGAGGATATACTCGCGATCAGGTTCTAACGTTTGACCATAGTAAAAGGGTTGTAAAAATCAACGATAGAAAAAATCAAAAAGTGTCTTACCGTGAATACGAAGGGAGTGTTCAGGATTTACTTTCGGCTTTTTATTATTTACGAAATTATGATACGGATGATTTAAAAACCGGTGACTATATTAATTTAGATATTTTCATGGCAGAAGAAACATACAAGTTTCGACTAAAAATACTAGGGCGTGAAGCGATGAAAACAAAATTTGGCACTGTTCAATGTCTGAAAATTCGTCCTTATGTACAATCCGGTAGAATTTTCAAAGAGTCAGAAAGTGTGACAATGTGGGTAACGGATGATGCAAATCACATTCCGGTCCAGATAAAAGCAGAACTTGCTGTTGGCTCTTTAAAAGCAGATCTACACAGTTATAAAAATTTGAAAAATAATTTGAAGTTCACCAAATAGGAATTTTTATGAAAAGTAAAAACCTTCACAAAATGTGAAGGTTTTTTTATTCTTAAAGTTTCAGAATACTTTTTTACCCGATCCAAGCAGACCATGGAATCCTAGATAATACTACTGCCAACGCCAACAGCGCTAATATAGCTACCGGCATTTTCAGGTATTCTGCCTTTTTGATTTTTGAATTGGTAATGGTAATTAAAATCACTGCTACAAACATCATGAGCGGGTGTTCCATTGCATAGAGTCGATTTGTTGCGTCTTTCATTGTTTCTGATGACCACTGCGCATAGGGTGACACAAAATAAAGGATAACTCCAATAACCATTTGCACATGAAACACAAGCGTTGTAATCAGACTAATTTTAGCAATTGTCTTGTCTTTTGCCTTTTTGTTTAAAACGTAGAAACCTACCATAAAGAAGAATACAATCCCCATCAATAAGGTGAGGTATGCCCATCCACTGTGAAAATGCTGTAAAATTTTATAAAAATCCATAGTTTTTAATTTTCTAATTCTTTGGCACAAAAGTATAAAAAAAGCTCCTCTTTGGTAAGGAGCTTTTCCTATTTTTAATTCTAAATATATTTAGAAGTTCACTTGAAGTCCGGCATTGTAGGTTCTACCTAGACCTAGTACATATCCATACCCGTCATACTGAGCTGTATATTGCGTGTTAAATAAGTTTTTAACGTTTCCTCTAAATCTAATTTTCTGATTTCCCAGTTTGAACTCATAGGTTACACCACCGTCAACAATTGCATAGGGTGCTAATTGTTCAGACTGATAAACTTCTCCTGCTAATGAAGAATCAACTACATCTTCCGCATCTACAGTACCATAAAGGCTTGCGTAGTAATTCATATCAAAATCAAATGAAAAGCCTCTACAAACATCAAACTGAGTTCCTAAACCAAATGTGAATTGAGCAGCGTCTCCTACATAAGTTCCTGTCAAATCAATATTCTCTCCATCTACTGTTTCAAATGTATCATTATTTCGGATTCGTGTTGGAGTAACCCCATCATACTTCCAATCACCATACGAACCATATCCTCTCAATGTCCATTTTCGTGCAACCTTTGTTGAGAAGTCAACTTCTACTCCTTTATGAATTTGTGCTATATCTGTAAGCAATAACGTTGTTTCAGGACCATTTGACATGGATAAAAATCTGTTTGCCCACTCTGTATGGTATAAATTCACATTAACCTTTACTTTTCTTGAATCATAACGATATCCTACTTCAAAACCTGTGATCTCTTCATTATCTACCTCAGGCTCGTATAAATCTACTGTATTCGAAGCAAAAATATTGTCTAAAAATGGTTGACGAGAGTAGAATCCTGCATTACCAAATATAGTGTGGTCAGAAGCAAAGTTATAAGCTAATCCTCCCTTTACATTGTACCCTAATTTATTTACTTTTTCAGATTTTGCTTCTCCTACGTAATTCCATCTATCCATCTTTTGGTAGAATTGATTGGAAATTGCTCCTTGAGCAAATACCGAGAAACCTCCTGATTTGAACTCAATTTGTCCAAATCCACCTTGGTAATTGATTTTCTCTGAATTGTCATAGTTAATTCTTTGGTCTTCATCAGCAAAATTGAACAAAGAAGCCCATGGGTTTGCATCAAATGTTTCACTTACCACATAATCATCTGCTCTGTTTTCATTTGAAGCTGACCATCCTTTTAGTCCCACTAAATCGACTAATTGACGGAAGTGATCTCCTTTATAAAAACGTAAATCAGCACCTACATTAAATGCCCAATTCTCATTTATGTCATAGTTAAAATTAGAAACAGCTCCATACCAAAAGTGATTGTTTACAGATGAGCGAATTGACATACCGTTATATCCCGAACCAATTCCATTTGCAATTGTTGAATTATAATTACTTTCAATAAAATCCCAATTAATTTCACCATTTGAATTATAAGCTCCATTAAAATTTTCATTTATGTAATCCGGACCATTACCCCATGGGCCAGTTCCTCCTCCTCTACCCATTGAAGCATAAAGCACGGTAGATAATGATGCTTGACTGTTGATATTCCAATCCCAGTTTAAGTTCATTACAGGTTTATGGTAATAGTTTTTTCTTATGTTCAATGCTTCTCCATTATAAAAACCATAGTTAGAGTTACCTTTTGTTCCCGTGATATCATAACCTGGTGTTCTGATATTTCCATTATCCCAATACCTTGTAGTAAACTGCTTAGAATAGTTTTGGTCATGCCATTGTGGCGCACCAAACAACATAAAGTTAAAGTTGTGATGATTATTTGGTTTAAATCCTACTGAGAAGAAATAACTTTGTCCTTGCCCGGCAGTACCACGAGCAAATTTTCTATGTCCTTGCCAATAATCCAATAACATAGAGAATCCCCATTTTCCTTTCAATCCTGTATCATACGCAACTGTTCCTTTTACGTAACTATCATTACCCATAACCAAACGAACCATTCCTCCTTGTTTCCTTTCTGTTGCTTTCGTTACGATATTTACCGTACCTCCTACTGAAGAAATCGCCAACTTAGACGAACCTAAACCTCTCTGAACTTGGATAGCATTCGCTACATCTGTCATAGAACTCCAGTTAGACCAATACATATTTCCATCTTCCATACCGTTGATGGGTTGTCCATTTAATAAATAGGCAGTATTGGATTGGTCAAAACCACGTAAAAACATTTTTGAGTCTCCAAAACCTCCTGACTGTCCTGCAACATATACAGAAGGGGTGTTTTTCATAATTTCGGGAAATTCAACATTACCAATGGCTTTGTCTTGTATTTCTTGCCTTTTGATTGTAGAAACTGCAACCGGAGTTTTACGGTCTTCTTCTAGGTCGATAATTCCTTTTGCTACAATTACCGCTTCTTTTAATACGAATTCATCATCCGAATATTCAGTTGAATCCGAAAGTTCTTCTGTTTCATCAGGGTCTACCTGAGCGTAAGTTAATGTACCTCCTACTAATAAAAATAGAAAGAGGGCTTTAAATAGAGTAGAGTTTTGCCTCATAATAATTTTGTTTTTTATTTTTGACAAAGGTGCAAACACTTCCTTTCATAATCGTTATGAATAAGTTAATTTTTTTAACGATGTTTTCAACTAATTTTATGATATCTATCAGGTTATTTAATTGCCTTTAAACTCAAATCTTTATTGGGGGCAGAGTGTATGATGGCTCCTGAGGAAATAAAATCAACTCCTGTTTCGGCTACAGAACGAATGGTTTCGAGTGTAATTCCTCCTGATGCTTCTGTTTTACAAGCTCCATTTATAAATTTTACCGCTTCTTTCATTTCGTCCAAAGTCATATTGTCAAGCATTATGATATCGACCTTGTTTGTAGATAGTGCTTCTTTGACTTCGTTTAAATTTCGGGTTTCTACTTCTATTTTTAAATTTTTTCCTTTTTTATTTAAATAATCTGAAACTGAATTAACCGATTTTATTATTCCTCCCGCATAATCATTATGGTTGTCTTTTAGCATCACCATATCGTACAGTCCATATCTATGGTTTTGTGCTCCACCGATAGCAACTGCCCATTTCTCACACATTCTAAAATTTGGTGTTGTTTTTCGGGTGTCAAGAATTTTCACATTTGTTCCCTCTACTTTTTTTACCATTTGGTGGGCTAATGTCGCAATTCCACTCATTCGTTGCATACAGTTTAACACCAAGCGTTCTGAAGTCAAAATGGAACGTGCCGAACCTTTCACTCGAAATGCTATATCCCCCTTTTTGGCTAAATCTCCATCTTTCATGAGTATTTCAATATTTAATTCAGCATCAAAATAATGGAAAATTTCAATGGCTAAATCTATTCCTGCCAATACACAATCTTCCTTGACCAATAATTGAGCATCATCTTGCAAACTTTCAGGTACACTGCCTAAAGTAGAGTGGTCTCCATCTCCTACATCTTCTTTAAATGCTTCTGAAATAAAGTGGTTGATTCGTTCTTGAGTTATATAATCAGGTCTTTTCATAGGGTAAAATTAAAAAAACCTCAAAGATTTTAAAATTCTCTGAGGTTTGTATTTTAAATAAATAATGTAAGTTAAAACTTTAAATCACCGTTTACTTCACGTACGGCCTGCGCCGCTGTTGCAAATTTTTCTTTTTCCTCTGAAGTTAGTGGAACATCCACAATCTTTTCTACTCCATTTGCTCCAATGATAGCCGGTACTCCCAAACAAATATCGCTTTCTCCATACTCACCGTCTAACATAAGTGAACAAGGAATCATCTTCTTTTGATCACAAATAATGGACTGTACCAATACTGAAACTGCTGCTCCCGGTGCGTACCAAGCGGAAGTTCCCAAAAGTTTTGTAAGTGTGGCCCCACCTACTTTTGTTTCTTCTACCACATAGCTTTGTTTCTCCTTATCTAAAAACTCAGAAACCGGAACTCCATTTCTTGTGGCTTTTGAAATCAACGGCACCATTCCTTTGTCTGAATGTGCAGCAATTACCATCCCGTCAACATCTGAAATCGGGCATTCTAGCGCTTCTGCCAAACGATATTTGAAACGGGCTGAATCCAATGCTCCTCCCATTCCTATAATTCGTTCTTTTGGTAAACCTGTTGTTTTGTGTGCCAAATAGGTCATGGTATCCATAGGGTTGGATACTACAACTATAATTACGTCTGGTGAATGCTTTACTAAGTTTTCTGTAACTTCTTTTACAATTCCGGCATTGATTCCGATAAGTTCTTCACGTGTCATTCCTGGTTTTCTTGGAATCCCGGAAGTAATAACCGCTACTTTTGAACCGGCTGTTTTGGTATAATCACCTGTTGTTCCGGAAACTTTAGTGTCAAACCCGTTTAAAGAAGCGGTTTGCATCAAGTCCATTGCTTTCCCTTCTGCATAGCCCTCTTTGATATCTACTAAAACTACTTCCGAAGCAAAATTTTTCATTGCAATATATTCTGCACAACTTGCACCTACTGCTCCTGCTCCTACAACCGTTACTTTCATAAATTTATTTTTTATTTATATAATTAATTTTAGGGTTGTAAAGATAATTAATTCAAACTAAATATTTTGAACGCAATCAGTTTAAATTTTTCTAAAATTTTGTACATTCAATTTATTCTAAATATTCAATTCACTGAAAACCTATATATTTGTGCCAACTATGAAATCAGTTGTCATATTAGGTGCCGGAAATGTAGCATTTCACCTAACACGAGCATTAATTGAAAATACAGTAAACGTCCGACAGATTTTCAATCGAACTTTGTCTAAAGCACAAGAAGTCGGTGAAGCCAATAAGGTTTCCTACACCGACAAAATCTCTGAATTGGAAAAAGCAGATTTGTACATCATTGCAGCATCTGACTCTGCTGTTGAAGAGTTATCACATTACATTCCTTTTGATGATGCTCTAGTTGTACACACATCTGGCTCTTTGGGAGCAGATGTTTTGAAAGGAGACTACAGGAAAGGGGTTCTCTACCCTTTTCAGACTTTTACAAAATTTAAGTCTTTGCCTTACTCCGAAGTTCCATTTTTTGTGGAAGCCGAGAACAAAGAAGATGAAGATGCTTTGTACAAATTAGCAGAAAAAATTTCAAATGAAGTCCATAGAACGAGTAGTGAAAAACGACTAAAAGTACATATGGCAGGTGTTTGGGTTGCTAATTTCTCTAATCATTTATATTACTTAGGAGAGCAAATTTGCAAAGAAGCTGGTTTTCCTTTTGATGTACTTCGCCCACTCATTGAGGAGGCTTCTCTGAAAGTTCAAACTTTGGAGCCCTATGAAGCCCAAACGGGTCCGGCAAGAAGAGGAGATGAAATTGTGATTCAAAAACATTTGGACATCATAGAAGATTCTCGTATTCAACAATTGTATAAATTATTATCAGACTCTATCCAAAGAACATATCATAATGATTAGTTACAAGCAAAAACTAAAAAACATCACTACTTTTATTTTTGATGTTGATGGGGTGTTGACTGATGGCAGTGTTATTTTAATGCCTACCGGAGAAATGGTCAGAACCATGCACACAAAAGATGGGTATGCCATGCAACTTGCTGTAAAAAAGGGATTTCGAATTGCTATCATTACCGGAGGACGTGATAAAATGGTAGAAGAACGACTCAAATATTTAGGAATTACAGATATTTATTTAGGTGCTCATAATAAACTTGAAGCCTATGAAGATTTGGTGTTTAGTTATGGACTGACTCCAGATGAAATTATTTATATGGGTGATGATGTGCCGGATATAGAAGTTATGAAAGAGGTTGGGGTTGCTTGTTGTCCAAACGATGCCGTACCGGATGTTCGAGCCATTTCTGAATATATTTCACTTGTAAATGGTGGAAAGGGCTGTGTACGAGACATCATAGAACAAACATTAAAAGTTCAGGGAAAGTGGTTTGATGAAACTGACCAAACTCAATCTATCTAAATGCTTCTTCAAGACAAACTAATTCATAAAAAATTAATTCTAGCTTCACAATCACCTCGTCGTCAAGAACTTTTAAAAGGGCTAAATGTAAATTTTGAAATTGTTAAAATTGATTCGGATGAGTCTTTTCCCCTTAATTTGAAACGTGAACAAATAATGGAGCATATTTCTACAAACAAAGCAAATGCTTATCTCCATTTACAAGAAAATGAAATTTTAATCACTGCTGATACACTTGTATGGTTGAACAATGAAGTTCTAGGAAAGCCAAAAAATTATGATGATGCTTTTTTAACGTTACAAAAAATAGCTGGAAAAACACATGAAGTTTTCACCTCAGTTACCTTGAAAAATCTAAAGAAAACAGTCACCTTTTCAGACTGTACGGAAGTTACGTTTGACAAAGTTTCAGATGAGGAAATTCATTATTACCTAAAAAACTTTAAACCATTTGACAAAGCAGGTTCATATGGAATTCAAGATTGGATCGGCTATGCTAAAATTTCACAAATTAACGGTTGCTACTACAATGTAATGGGGTTACCTGTCCATAAACTTCATCAAGAATTATTAAAATTTTAAAAATATAATTCAATCACATCCTACAAAAAATTGTCCTACATCAAAAGAGTTACAGGACAATTCAGTTCTATAATTAAACCGCTAAATATTACACATCTATTTTTGCATAAACTGCATTTTTCTCAATAAACTCACGGCGTGGCGGAACATCGTCTCCCATCAACATAGAGAAAATTCTATCAGCTTCTGCTGCATTGTCTATCGTTACTTGGCGTAAAGTCCTGTGCTCAGGATTCATGGTTGTATCCCAAAGCTGCTCAGCGTTCATCTCTCCTAAACCTTTGTATCGCTGAATGCTTACGCCTTTTCCTGTTCCGTCTGACCATTCATTCATCAAACGTTCTCTGTCTGCCTCTCCCCAAGCATATTCTTGCTTTGCTCCTTTTTTGACTAAATACAAAGGTGGAGTTGCTATATAGATGTATCCATTTTCAATCAAATCTTTCATGTATCGGAAAAAGAATGTCAGAATCAACGTTGTTATGTGGCTACCATCCACATCCGCATCCGTCATAATTACAATCTTATGATAACGTAATTTTTCCAGATTCAGTGCTTTACTGTCTTCTTCTGTTCCAATGGAAACTCCTAAAGCTGTATAAATATTTCGAATTTCGTCATTCTCCAAAACCTTGTGTGCCATTGATTTTTCGACATTCAAAATCTTACCTTTCAATGGTAAAATGGCTTGAAAGTGACGGTCTCTACCTTGCTTTGCTGTTCCACCCGCAGAATCTCCCTCTACTAAATAGATTTCGCTTTCTGCTGGGTCTTTAGATGAACAGTCTGCTAGTTTCCCCGGCAATCCGCTTCCACCCATCGGGTTTTTACGTTGTACCATTTCACGGGCTTTTTTGGCAGCTTGTCGTGCTTTTGCAGCAAGGATTACTTTTTCTACAATGGTTTTGGCTTCATTTGGGTGTTCCTCCAAATAATTGGTCAACATTTCCCCAACGATTTTATCAACTGCTCCACTCACTTCTGAGTTACCTAATTTCGTTTTGGTCTGACCCTCAAACTGAGGTTCCATCACTTTTACCGAAATCACAGCTGTAAGTCCTTCACGGAAATCGTCTCCTACTATATCTACTTTTTCCTTTGCCAAATTAAAATTCTCATCGGCATACTTTTTTAGTGTTCGGGTCAGCGCTCTTCGGAATCCTGAAAGGTGTGTTCCTCCTTCGTGTGTGTTGATATTATTTACATAGGAGTGTAAGTTTTCATTATATGAAGTATTGTAACGCATGGCTACTTCTACCGGAATATCGTCACGCTCTCCTTCCATATAGATGACTTCTTGCATCAAAGCCTCTCTATTTCCATCAATGAATTGTACAAATTCTTTCAGCCCTCCTTCTGAATGGAAATTTTCGGTTAGAAATTCTCCTTTGTCATCTACTTCTCTTTCATCTATAATTGTAATTGTAATTCCTCTATTTAGGAATGATAATTCACGTAGTCTTGATGCGAGTGTGTTGTAGTTATAAACAAGATCGTTAAAAATCGTATCATCTGGCTGAAAGGTAACAATGGTTCCTTTGTCTTCTGCTTCACCAACTTCTTTTACGTCATATAAACTATGTCCTCGCTGGTACTCCTGAATGTATATTTTCCCATTTCGGTGTACTTCTGCCTTTAAATGGTTGGAAAGTGCGTTCACACAAGAAACCCCTACACCATGTAAACCTCCGGAAACTTTATAACTATCTTTATCAAATTTACCTCCGGCTCCAATTTTGGTCATTACGACCTCTAGTGCAGATTTTCCTTCTTTTTTATGTATATCAACCGGAATTCCCCGTCCGTTGTCTTTTACCGTAATTGAATTTCCTTGGTGAATGGTCACTGTAATTTCATCACAATAACCGGCTAATGCCTCGTCTATGGAGTTATCTACCACCTCATAAACTAGATGATGTAACCCTCTAGTCCCTACGTCTCCGATGTACATCGAAGGACGCATTCTTACGTGTTCTATCCCTTCTAACGCCTGAATACTATCAGCCGTATAAGTGTTCTTACTCATATAATCTCTCTTACGTGTTTAACCTAACAAAGGTACAAATTTTTTATGAAATTTTAAGTGTGAAATCCTTTACAAATCAAGAGTTTTCAACAATTTTTTATGTTTACAACGGTAAGTAAACTACTTTTTTGGTTTTAAAAAATTCTTCTTTATAAAAATCAGAAATAGGGTGAATGAGCGCTTTGGGAAAACTACTCAACTCTTCTACTAAATCACCACCTTTTAGATACAAAATTCCGTTTGGAAGTGGATTTATGTGTTCTTTTTTAATTTTTACTCGAACCCAACCTACAAACTTTGGCATTTGAGTTACTGCCCGACTGATGATGAAGTCATACTTTGATTTTAATTTTTCTACACGCTGTGCTTCAGCTTTTACATTTTTTAAACTAAGCGAATCAGCTATTTCTGTTACAACTAAAATCTTTTTCTGAATGGAATCTACCAGATGAAAGTTTACTTCCGGAAATAAAATTGCCAAAGGAATACCCGGAAAACCACCACCTGTCCCGACATCCAGAATATCACTTCCTGCTTTAAATTTCATCACTTTTGCAATTGCCAATGAGTGTAATACATGTCGAATGTATAATTCATCTATATCTTTCCGGGAAATGATATTAATTTTTTCATTCCAAGCCGTATATAGGTCTTTTAATTGCTTAAACTGGGTTATTTGTTCATCCGACAAATCAGGGAAATATGTTAGAAGTTCTTCCATTAAATAGCAGCGCTAACTTTTTCACAAACATAGCCTAATAAAACCTCATCTTCCTTTGTGAACGGATCAATTTCGTGGCTATCAATATCAATTTGCCCTATATTTTCTCCATTTTTAAAAATCGGTATAACAATTTCTGACTTTGTTTCGATACTACACGACAAATAATTGTCTTGTGCCATCACATCAGGAACCACAAAAGTTTCGTTGGAAATTGCAACTTGCCCACAAATCCCTTTTCCAAAAGGAATCACCGTATGATCCGTTTTTGCACCAACATAAGGTCCTAAAGTCAATTCCTCCTTATCTCCGTTTCGGAAATAAAATCCAACCCAATTGTAATGTGAAATTTCGTCATGAAGTAGTTGACATACTTTCTGAAGTTTTTCATCAGCCGAATGGTTAGCGTTAAAGATAGTGTCTATACGGATTTTTAACTGTTGCATAATTTGCGTTTTGGAATTGCAAATTTACAGTATTTATTCAGCATATTGTGATTAACTTTGCACACAACTTAAATACAAATGAAAGACTTTAAGCCCGTTTTGCTTTTTCTTCTAAAGTTTGTCGTATTGACGATTGGCTTGGTTTTCTTGTATAATTTGTATCTAAACCATTATCATAGCCAAAACCTGCCTGACCCTTATAGTGAGTTAATTGCAGATTGGACTGTTGATACTCTCAAGATTCTAGGATTTGATGCCTTTCAAGCAATTGACAAAACAAGACCTTGGGTTTGGATTGGTTTAAATGGAGAATGGTGTTCCTATATAAACGAAGGATGCAATGCCGTTTCTATTATGATTATTTTCGTTGCTTTCATTGTTGCTTTTTCAACAACTTGGAAACAAACGCTATTGTACATTTTCAGTGGGCTGCTTATCATACAAATAATGAATGTTGCTCGAATTGCATTGTTGAACTATATTTTTGCCTACCACCCTGAATATGGAAAAACAGCACATGATTATCTATTCCCTACAATTATCTATGGAACTATTGTCGTACTTTGGATAGTTTGGGTAAAGTATTTTGCATTGAAAAAGAAACCAAGTGAATAAGTGGCTTAGATATTTGATAGTTGCGATACTTGTTTTTGGATTAATTTTAGTTCGGAAATTTGAAGACGTGCTTTTTTACGATCCTTTTTTGGTCTATTTCAAAGGTGACTTTCTAAACAAAGCATTTCCAAATTATGATTTGGTGAAGATTGCCATAAATATATGTTTTCGCTACTTGCTAAACTTTCTTTTATCGCTTGGAATTATTTGGTTTTTGTTTTGGGACATTCATAAAGTCAAATTTTCAGTGGTGATTTTGATCGGTTTTTTCATCATTCTGCTTCCCATTTATTTGCACATGATCAATTCTCATTTTTCTATGGGTGAAACAATCGTGTTTTACATTCGTCGGTTTTTAATCCAACCCATGCTGGTACTAATCTTAATTCCCGCATTTTATTATCAAGATTTTCTCCAAAAACAAAATACCGATTAAGTCTGAGTTGAATCAGAAACATCAACTGAAGTAGCTGTTGGAGTTATAGTGTTCTTTTCTTTTTTGGGTTTTGACTTTTTGTATAACCATCCCAAAAATCCTCCTAATAAAAGTCCGGCTCCACCGCCAAAACAAAGTCCTACTGCAAATTCGGGATCGGTAATAAAATCACCAAAACTATATTTTGCTACATAACTTGCTACAAACCCGATGAGTAACAAAAGTACTCCTATAATGGTTGAATATTTCATGTAAATTATTTTTTATGTTCAAATTTACTAAATTCAAAATTTCTCAAAGAAAAAACCTTGAAAGTTTCGATAACCTCCAAGGTTTTAGATAGATATCTTAAAATTTAGCCTCTAAAATGAATTAAAAATCTATATCTAGACCAATATAAAAATTAGTCGGCATAATTGGTGCATAAACCATTCCACCGTCAAAATAATTGCTAAATGGGTTTTGCACATCAACTATCGGACTGTCCTGCGTATAACTTAATAAGTTCTCTCCTCCGAGATATAGTCGAATGATTTTATTGAAATTATATGAAACTTGGACATTTAACTGAAAAAAAGAATCTCCGTATTCAGGTGATTGAAACTGCAAAGGGTTGCTAGATGTATCGGGCAAACGTTGCTCTCCTATCCATTGCAAAGTTGTATCAAAGCTCCATTGACTTCCATTCAACTTTTTGGAAGTGGTATATGATAAATTCATAAACCCTCTGTGTTCGGGTGTAAATGGTAGCTGTTTCTTACCTGATAAATAATCCGTTTCTGTATTGTAATATTTATATGCCAATCGGGCTTCTAAACGTCTAACCGGCTGAAAATCCCACTGAACTTGAAAACTGTTGGCGTAGGATTTCCCATCTAAATTATAAAACATAATTTTTTGTGGTGAATTATCTAAATCCAATACAACTTGGTCTGTAAAATCAGTACGGAAGAAATCGGCTACTACGGAACTTTTTCTACCAAATAGTTTAAACTCTTGCTGTAAACTAACTCCATAATTCCAAGCAATTTCCGGGTTTAATCCATAAATATCTCCACCGCCCTCTAGTATCTCAATTTGGCGATTTGATGCTAAAAATGCTTGACTTTCTGCAAAAACATTAGCTGTTCTAAACCCTCTTCCGGCAGATGCCCGTAAAATAGTTTTCCGAGCAATGTCGTATTTTATATTTAAGCGAGGTGTAAATTGCGTTCCTGCTAAATTGTGAAAATCTACTCTTGCTCCGGCTACTAAAGTTAGTTTGTCTCCGGTATATGTATATTCTGCAAAAGCTCCCGGAACGGTTTCATCTCGTTTATAATTTACCAAATTATAGTATTCGTTATAATTATCATATAAGAAACTCAGACCTGTTTTGTATTTGTGTGCCGTATTGTTAATAATACTCTCAAAAATTAAATTGGAATAAAAAGTTTTCTGCTCTGCATCATACGTTCTCAGTCCAAAATAACTGTCTTGTTCATGATAGGTGAATTGGTTCATCCAACCTAAACTCTGGTAAGGTCTTCCTTCAAACACATAACCTGTTTTATTCCAAAATTGAAATCGCTGAATATCAATCCCAATTCCATAGGCATTGGTCGTCAGATAATCTGCTTTTTCATTGAAGTCAACTTGTCCTCCTAATCGGTGGTCATTGATGTAATTTACACCAAAGTGTGTTCCTAACCCCGAATTATCTAAATCATTATAATTCAACAAATAACTTAAATTAATTCCTCTCCCAACTGGTTGATCCATAAATCCATCATTATTATGGTCTTGTTTGCTAACCGTTGCGTTTCCATGTAATAAAATGGATTGTGCCCATTTTTCGTTAATTTTATCATTGTGTACAAAGTTTCCTTCAAATCGAGCATTTGTATCTCCAAAGAAATTGAGTGACGTTTTGGCTTTGTCTTGTGATTTATACAGTTCTGTATTGATGTGTCCGGCAATGGATTCATAGCCATTGGTAACAGACCCCGCACCTTTCACTAACTGAATACTCTGAATCCAGCGCCCCGGAATGAATTGTAACCCATAAGCCGATGAAATACCACGAATTTCAGGAAGTAATTCTTTGGTCAGTAAAATATATTTCTGATCTAAACCCAACATTTTTAACTGCTTCGCTCCAGAAACCGCATTAGCATAGGAAACATCAACCGTAGCATTGGTTTCAAAACTTTCTGAAAGGTTACAACAAGCAGCTTTTAGTAATTCTTTATCTGAAATTGTAATTTCTAACCCAGCTGCTTTTTTATTTAAACTTGTTGCCGCTTTAGAATTAGTAATTGTAGCTTTCTCTAGGCTAATAACGTCATCCTCTGTATCAAAAAAGGAAGAATCATCTTCTGATTCTGCTTCCACTAAATGCGTTCCTTCACTATTCTCTATCATAGCCCAGTCAGTTACTCTGTCATACAAACAACAACCCGGTAGTGCGTCATATACTGCATCTTCTGCAGTGTACAGTTCATTATCATGTCCGGCTTTTGCCACATTTTGCATGATTTCGTTTAGTGAAGTTTGATTATCATCAAATTGTAATGATAAAATTTTTGTTTCTATATTCCAGTTACCAACTGCACTTGGTAATTCAGCAACTGCGGCTTCTATTCTTGCTTTACATGAACCACAATTACCCCGAACTTTAATTTGAGTTTCTTTTTCCTCAACAACATTTTCTACTTCAACTTCTTCACTTGGCTCTAATCTTTTATAAAGACAGCAACTTGGTAAGTTTTTATACGTCTCATCTTCTGCTTTAAATAGCTCATTATCATGTCCAACTTTAGCAACATTTTTCATTATAGCTTCCAAAGTTGTTTTTTCAGGGTTGTAACTTAAAGTTAAAACTTTTGTGTTCTCATCCCAAGTACCATCTGCTGATTTTATCTCTTTCACGGCATTTTCTATGCGGGCTTTGCACATACCACACTCACCTTCTACTCTTATTTCTTCTGTTTTTTCCTGTGCCAAAACTTGTAAACCAAACAGCATCAGGAATATATAAATTGATTTTCTATACATTTCTTTATTCTTAAAGTTTAATAATTCATCCATCAAATAAATCCTTATAGAATTTATATTGATTGTTTTTCTTTTTTAAGAAATGTATTTAGGCGGATGCCAAATGGAATAGGTTAAATCTTTATCAAGTAGTGATAAATAAAAATCGTTTTGTGAAGTTTGATAAAATTGAAATTCATTCTGCTCTTCCTCAGCTTCTATTTCTAAATATGTTTGAATAGAAATCACCAAATTGGCTTGGCATTCAGGCATCGGACAGTCATGGTCACACTTACCCTTTTGTTCTTCTTTGCTTTCTTTGTGACAATCACGACTATCATCCGGGACTGAATCCTGAACCGGAACTGCACAGCAATTCATCTCCATCTTTTTCTCATAGTCCGCAGTCACATTTGCAAACAATGAACTCGTCATGAGTGAGAAGGAAATTAAATAAACAAATATGTTTAGAACAAACTTCATTCTACAGGCAAATTTATGAAAAATTATTTAAACTCTGTACGTTGTCGAACGACCTCATACAACATGACTCCACAAGCTACTGAAACATTGAGTGATGATGTTTTTCCTGCCATCGGTAATTTTACAATGGTATCCGATACTTTTAGTAACTCATTAGAAATACCGTCTTCCTCACTTCCCATCATAATCGCAACCGGAACACTAAAATCTGCCTCATAGACAAAATCTACAGCTTTTTCAGTCGCACTCACAATTTGAATTCCTGAATTTTGCAAAAATTGAATGGATTTTTTCAGGTTCATTTCCTTACAAACCGGAATGTTGTAAAGTGCTCCTGTTGACGTTTTTATTGCATCTGCATTAACCGAAGCTGAACCTTTTTGTGGAATAATGATGGCATCTACCCCCACACATTCAGCAGTTCGAGCAATTGCACCGAAATTTCGCACATCGCTTATCCGATCTAAAATTAGAATGAATGGATTCTTTCCCTGCTCATAAATTTGTGGTAATAAATTTTCAATGGAATGAAACTCTATCGGTGAAATAAAAGCAAAAACACCTTGGTGGTTTTTTCGTGTCAACCGATTTAGTTTTTCTACTGGAACATATTGAGTCGGTATTTCATAATCTCGGATAAGCCCACGTAATTCAGAAAAGATTTCACCTTGTAATCCTTTTTGAACAAATAATTTGTCGATTGTTTTCCCCGATTCAATAGCTTCCATCACCGGACGAAGCCCAAATATTCCTGATTCCTTTTGTTTCATGCGTGTGTTTTTATTGTTTTTCAATAGTCACATGTAACCTTTGATAATTAAAAATAGTCATTATTCTGTGTGTTTAAGAATTATTTTAATCATGTCGGTTTCATTGAGCAAAATTACAAATAACAAAATTTGAAATATAAATTTCTCTTTAAAAACTTGTGAATATCTAAATTAGGTAATTCATTAGAATTAGTCGAAATTTGTCATTCAATTTATCATCATGCAACAGTACTTGGATTTAGCCAAACACGTAATGGAAAGTGGAACTTTTAAGGAAGACCGTACAGGAACTGGAACTAAGAGCGTTTTTGGGTATCAAATGCGGTTTGATATGCAAGATGGTTTCCCGCTAGTCACCACCAAAAAACTGCATTTAAAGTCCATTATCCATGAACTATTGTGGTTTTTAAATGGTGAAACTAATATCCAATATCTACAAGATAATGGTGTTCGTATTTGGAATGAATGGGCTGATGAAAAAGGTGATTTAGGACCTGTTTATGGTCACCAGTGGCGTAGTTGGGGAAAACCAAACGGTGAAACTGTTGACCAAATTCAATCTGCCATTGAGCAAATAAAAAACAATCCCGACTCTAGGCGAATCATTATCTCTGCTTGGAATGTTGGTGAATTAGACAAAATGGCTCTAGCGCCTTGTCATGCCTTTTTTCAGTTCTATGTAGCTGACGGTAAACTTTCTTTGCAATTGTACCAACGCAGCGCAGACATATTTCTAGGTGTACCTTTTAATATTGCTTCATACGCTTTATTACTAAAAATGATGGCGCAAGTTTGTGATTTACAAGAAGGAGATTTTGTCCATACGTTTGGTGATGCACACATTTATTCCAATCATTTTGAGCAGATTAATTTACAACTCTCACGTGAACCGAGAAAATTACCAACAATGAAAATCAATCCGGAGGTAAAAAATATTTTCGAATTTAAATTTGAGGATTTTTCGTTAGAAAACTATGATCCACACCCACATATTAAAGGAGTTGTAGCAGTTTAGATTTGCTAAATATATCTTGTATAAACATGAGTAAAGATAACAAAAAAAGCAGATGACATTGATATAGATTGGTTACTTGCCAATTTACCTATAACCCAAGATATGCTTTAGGTTCACAGGCATTTGAAGCTAAGATGAGCGTTTTATTAGAACTTAAACAACATTTTAATAACCCGTGCGTGGTGCATTATTAAACGAGATTAATTTTTAGATTATTAATATTTCTATTAAAAACAAATTTATTCAAAAATTGAATTGTTGTTAATGTTGTAATTTTGGCTAATATTCTGGTTTTATATCCTTGAAAAGATTTAGTATAATTTCGCCTAATCATAAATTTCTCTATTCTTTTTCTGTATTTTCTGAAGGTGTAAAATTGTGGTTTTTAATCTTTTTGATTGACTCTTCTTGGTGTTTCCAGTTGAATATTTACTTCATTAAATAAATCAAGTTGAATGGTTTGCGACAAATATCCATTATCGCCAAGTGGCGCACAATCAAATAATTGCTGTTTTATATCTTGTAAATAATAAATGTCATGAACCGAAGCCGGAGATAAATCTAAACTCTAAAAAATACCTGAAATAGAACAAACTGCATGAAGTTTATACCCATAAAATGTAAGTTCTGTGAAGCACAAAATCCTTTGCTCGGAAAAGTATAATCTACGTCTTTACAGATTTTACTTCGAGAAGAGCGAGCAATTTTACATATCTCCAAAAGCATACTGTCTACTATAAAATAATTTTCAAATTCGTTGAGTTTTTCTACCATTTTCAGTCTTATTTTCTCCATAAACGGGAACAATTTTCTTTTCCTTCGATTGTAAACACTCCGTTCTATTTTGGATTCAATTTCAAAGCCTTTGATTTCTCTAAAAAGTTGGTATTCAGAGTCAATTGACTTAAATTTAGTTAAAATAATTAAACTAATCAATTCTAAATCAGATAGTTTTGGCTTGGTTGGTTTGAAATATAAATTTTCATTTTCTGAAATTTTACGTATTTCTTTCAAAATTAATTTGTAACTTGCCTTAAGGTTACTCATAATTGTATTTGATTGTCAATCAATATAATATACTAATTTTTAGTGCTTTGAGTAACTTTTTTTATAACGCACTACGAGTTAGCATATTTAATTGAAGTAATAAAAAAGCAACAAACTCAAATAGATAAATTACAACTAAAAGAGGCTTTTTTTGCCTCTTTTTTTTATCTTCGCCTACAACTTTTAATTCAAAAGATGATGCAGTGGGAACAACTTTTATCGCTTAAACGCCAAGGAGATACTAAAAAAAGACTCCGAAAAGAACAAGATGATACTAGGTTAGGCTTTGAGGTAGATTATGATAGAATAATATTTTCTTCAGCTTTTCGGAGTTTACAAGATAAGACACAAGTTATTCCATTATCTAAAACCGATTTTGTACACACCCGATTAACCCATAGTTTAGAAGTTTCAGTAGTAGGTCGTTCATTAGGAAGACTAGTAGGAAAAAAAATTTTAGCTAAATATCCTTATTTGCAAAAAAAGCAAGGTTATCAAATGAACGATTTTGGTGCCATTGTAGCGGCAGCGTCATTAGCACATGATATTGGGAATCCACCTTTTGGACATTCCGGAGAAAAAGCCATAGGCGAATATTTTAAAACTGGTAACGGTAAACAATATCAAGAAAAATTAACCAAAAAAGAATGGCAAGATCTCATCGATTTTGAAGGAAATGCTAATGGTTTTTCAGTAGTTACATCTTCTCGCCCCGGAGTAGAAGGTTCTATTAGGCTTACCTATGCAACGCTTGGTGCTTTTATGAAATATCCAAAAGAAAGTTTACCTAAAAAACCAACTAATCAAATAGCAGATAAAAAATATGGTTTTTTTCAACAAGATAAAATATTCTTTCAAGAAGTAGCGGAAGAATTAGGACTCATATCTAATAAATCGGAAGGAAATATAGGTTTTCAACGTCATCCATTAGCCTTTTTAGTAGAAGCAGCAGACGATATTTGTTATACGATTATTGATTTTGAAGATGGCATTAATTTAGGATTAATAGATGAAGCTTATGCCTTAGAATACTTGGTTAAATTAGTGAAACCGACTATTGATACTTCAAAATATAATGAACTGGTAACAAAAGAAGATAGAATTAGCTATTTACGAGCACTAGCTATAGGAAGCTTGATAAATGATGCCGTTTCCATTTTTGTAAAATATGAGGAAGCTATCTTAGAAGGTAAATTTCATACAGCATTAATGGACAAAAGCCAATATAAAGCACAAATAGACGATATTATTCATATTAGTATTCAAAAAGTATATCAAAGCAAAGAAGTTATTGAAAAGGAAGTTGTTGGCTATCAGGTAATCAATACCTTACTCGACGTTTTTTGTACAGCTTATATTCATCAAAATGAAGAAAAAGAATCGAATTATGATAAAATGGTGCTTAAATTACTACCAGAAAGATTTTTAGCAGAAAAAGAATCTATTTATAACCAGTTGCTTAATATTTGTCATTATGTGTCTTTATTAACAGACGGAAAGGCAATGCAACTATATAAAATATTAAATACCAGAGTTTAATTGTTATTAATTTTTTAAAAATTGGTTTCTTTCAGATTAAAAATTATATTTGTAACCCATCATAAAATATTTAAAAATGAAAAATAAATTACTAATTGCATTGAGTTTTTTAATTAGCGTAGTTTCTTTAGCTCAAGAAGTACCCCAATCAAAAATTCAAAACTTTTTAGCCAAACAAGCTAATAATTATGGCTTATCAAATGCTGATATAGCACAATGGACTGTTGAGAGTACTGCTAGTTCAAGAGCTACGGGTATTCAAAATTATTATATCAATCAGATGTACAATGGAATCGAAATTAGTAATTCATTATCTAATGTATGGTATAAAAATGGAGAAGTAATAGATATTAAGAATAGTTTTATTTCTAATATTGCTTCTAAAATAAATGCAACAACACCCACTATTTCGGTTTTAGAAGCTTTAAATAAAGCTCATCTTCATCTGAATAATCCTATCCTTGCACATAATATTATAGAAGAAAAATCTATAAATAAATTTATTATTTCAAATGGAAATCTTGAAGATGATAATGTTTTAGCGCGATTAGTTTATTTTTTTCAAGAGAATCAGCTAAAATTAGCTTGGGAATTACAGTATTATACACAAGATTACAAACACCTTTGGAATCTTAAAATAAGTGCTGTAAACGGGGATTTATTAGATAAATTAGATGGTGTATTAACTTGTAATTTTGGCTCTAGCGAAAGCCATCAAAATCACAACCACAATATAGGTTTTCATTTTACTAAGCTAGGGTTTAATAAGGCAGAGAGCAGTGTTGCCAGTATTCAAGATGGTACTTATAGAGTTTATCCGTATTATACAGAAAGTCCAAACCACGGCGATCGAGTGTTGTTATCTGGTGTAAACGATTTAACAGCATCGCCACATGGATGGCACGACGTAGATGGTGTAGATGGACCTGAATTTACAACCACGCAAGGAAACAATGTATATGCAGCTGATGATATAGATGGTGATAATAGTGGAGGGAGTTATGCCTCTGGAGGAACTTCTCTAACTTTTGATTTTCCTTACGGAGGTGTTGCTGTACCAGCTAGTTCTTACACAGATGCAGCTATAACTAATTTATTCTATATGAATAATATTATGCATGATGTATGGTATCAATACGGATTTGATGAGCCTAATGGTAATTTTCAAAGAAACAATTATGGAAATGGAGGTGTAACAACTTTTTTAGGTGATTATGTTATAGCTGATGCACAAGATGGCGGAGGAACAAATAATGCTAATTTTTCAGCTCCAGTTGATGGACAAAAAGGAAGAATGCAGATGTATTTATGGGATAATGGTCCAGTTCCTTATAACTTAGTTGTTAATTCTCCGGCAAGTATTGCAGGTGAATATTATGTAGCAGACAATTCATTTAATCCAGGTCATGTAGATTTGCCGGCTATGCCAGGTATTGCCTACGATTTAGCCCTATACGAAGATGCTACACCAGATACTTCCGATGCTTGTGAAACAGCTATAAATGGAGCTACTCTGACGGGAAAAACAGTAGTTATTCGTAGAGGAAGTTGTGATTTTGTTGTTAAAGTAGAGAATGCTCAAAATGCGGGAGCATCAGCTGTAATTATCGTTAATAATGATACAGCTAATCCAAATCAATACGTAGGAATGTCTGGAGCGAATACAAATATTACTATTCCGGCTGTTTTTGTTCCTTACAATTTAGGAGAAGCCATCATTGCTGAAATAGCAAGCGGAACGGTAAATATTACTTTACGCAATGATACAGTAACTTTTGTAAATTCTGATGGAGATTTTGATAACGGCGTTATTGCACATGAATATGGACACGGAATATCTATTCGTTTAGCTGGTGGAGGAAGCAACTCAAGTTGTTTATATTCTTCCGAGCAACAAGGAGAAGGTTGGTCTGACTGGATGGGAT
>JBKEAG010000094.1:0-20328 GCA_047972025.1 Moheibacter sp. | reverse complement strand
AAAGCAATTCACAATAAGGATTATTCCGTTGTGAAAACATTTGGGTTACCTCTTGTCCATAATCAGGAGGTTTTTTATTTTTTTTGTAAAATAATTAAGTCTTTCATTTTTCTCATTCCCTTTTAAAATCGTATTTTTACCCTCAAATTTTGAAATAGGTTTATGGGTAAAATAGTTGCGATTGCCAATCAAAAAGGAGGCGTAGGAAAAACTACTACAGCAGTAAATTTAGCAGCTTCATTGGGTGTTTTAGAAAAGAAAACACTTTTAATTGACGCTGACCCTCAGGCAAATGCTTCCTCAGGATTAGGGATTATTGTTGAAGAAGTCAAAAAAGGAACTTATGAGGTTTTGGAACATGAAATAAATGCCAAAGAAGCCATTGTAAATACAGAAACTCCTAATCTTGACTTGATTCCCGCACATGTAGATTTGGTTGCGGCAGAAATTGAAATTGTAGATCATGAAAATCGTGAATATCTACTGAAAGAGGCACTCAGCGAAATCAAAGATAATTATGATTATATCTTAATTGATTGTGCACCTTCTTTGGGGTTGATTACACTCAATGCTTTGACAGCAGCTAACTCAGTTTTAATTCCAATACAATGTGAATACTTTGCTTTAGAGGGTTTAGGGAAATTACTCAATACCATAAAGGGTGTGCAGCAACATCATAATAAGGGTTTAGATATTGAAGGACTTTTACTAACTATGCACGATTCTCGGCTACGACTTTCTAATCAAGTAGTAGATGAAGTAAACAGTCATTTTCCACAAATGGTGTTTGATACTGTGATTCAACGTAATGTTCGTTTATCTGAAGCTCCAAGTTTTGGCGAAGCCATCATTGCCTATGATGCCGGAAGTAAAGGTGCTGAAAATTACTTAAATTTGGCACGTGAATTTTTGGTGAAAAACAATGATAAAGTTTAAATCAAAATTCCACAAGACAGAACATTATGGCAAAAACAAATGACAGACGATTAGGTAGAGGGCTTTCTGCCTTATTAAAAGATGAATCTAGTGTAGTTTCGGCTTCTGACAAAGGTGCTGAAAAACTCGTTGGAAATATTGTAGAAGTTGATTTGGGTAAAATTAAAACCAACCCCTACCAACCTCGAACTAATTTTGATAAAAATGCACTGGAAGATTTAGTGAAATCCATTTCAGTCTTAGGTGTTATTCAGCCTATTACCGTTCGGAAAATTGATTCCGGTTATGAATTAATTTCAGGAGAAAGGCGTTTCAGAGCATCACAGATTGTAGGACTTGAAACTATTCCGGCTTATATTCGGTTAGCAAATGACCAGGAAATGCTAGAAATGGCTTTGGTCGAGAACATTCAACGTCAAGATTTAGATGCTATTGAAATTGCTCTTTCCTATCAACGGCTTTTGGATGAAATCAACCTGACACAAGAACAACTAAGTCATCGTGTAGGAAAAGACCGAACCTCTATATCCAATTATTTACGATTGCTGAAACTGGATCCAATTATCCAAACAGGAATCCGTGATGGAATCATTAGTATGGGACATGGACGTGCCATTATTGCTATTGATGATATTGACTTACAGTTGGAAATCTATGAAAAAGTCATTGCCGAAAACCTCTCGGTACGCGATACTGAAAAATTAATAAAAGAACTCAAAAAACCAAAGTCCAAAAAAAATTCTAAAGCAGAATTACCCAATGAATACAAACGAGCTATAAAACAATTCTCTGAAACATTTAATTCAAAAGTTGAAATCAAAAGAGCTCAAAACGGAAAAGGAAAAATCATTATTGATTTTACTTCCGACAAAGATTTTGAACGCTTGAGAAAGATATTTGAATGAGAAATCTAATCCTTTACATATTTCTACTTCTACCCTTTTTGGCAATTTCTCAAGAAATTACACAAGATAGCATTCCCACTACAGAAATAGTTAAGGTAGAGGATGGAAAAGCTAAATTTGACTCCATTTCCTTGAATTATCTGACTGCTAAAAACCCTATACGTGCTTCGCTCTATTCTGCTATTTTACCGGGAGCAGGACAGATTTATAATGGAAAATGGTGGAAAGCACCTATTGTTTGGGGACTTTTGGGAACAGGAATTGGATTCATTTCTCACTACAACAGTCAATACAAAGAGTATAGAGGCTATTACCTAGATAAATTATACGGTTACGAAATCGACAATCCTACAATTGAGAATCTCAGTGTAGAAACATTGGCAACCATCCAAGACGATCATAAACGAACACGAGACTACGCCATTGCACTAACCGCTTTGGTTTACATTCTAAACATTGTAGACGCTACTGTAGACGCTCATCTGTACGGTATAAACAAAGATCCTGATTTGTCTTTTGAGCCCGTTATGTTACAGAATCAACAATCATCAGAAGTAGCACTTGGAGTAGGTTTTAATTTTAAATTTTAAATTAATCTTTTCAGTATGAACATTGCACTTATCGGATATGGGAAAATGGGAAAAGCCATTGAAGAAATTTTAATCGAAAGAGGACATCAAATCCCTATAAAATTAAACCGAAATCCTAAAGCAGAAGATTTAAAAGGAATTGATGTTGCTATTGAATTTTCCAATCCTGAATCTGCATTTGAAAACATCAAAACATTATTAGAGAACAATATCCCTACTATTTCAGGAACAACGGGTTGGTTAGAAAAATTAGATGAAGTTAAAAATATAAATCAAGAAAACAATTGTGCTTTTCTTTACGGTTCAAACTTTAGTTTAGGTGTCAATTTATTTTTTGAACTAAATAATTATCTAGCTAAATTAATGAATCCCTATGCTGAATATAAAACAGAAATAGAGGAAATCCATCACACACAAAAGCTAGATGCTCCAAGTGGAACTGCCATCTCGCTTGCCAATCAGATTATCGAATGTTCCAGTTTATCCAAATGGGAACTTGATGACAAATCATCTGAAGAAAATCTCCCAATTTATGCCAAGCGAATTGACAATGTACCGGGTACACACACTGTGTCTTACCATTCTGAAATTGATACTATTGAAATAAAACATATCGCTCACACTCGCAAAGGTTTTGCATTTGGTGCCGTTTTGGCAGCCGAGTGGATAAAAGGAAAACAGGGTTACTTCTCTATGAAAGATGTTTTGGGATTAAATTAACAAAGCACTTTCACTTAAAATGTTAAATTAGCACTCTCAAAAAACAGTAATAAACATGGACTTATTAATCAATTGGTTGATTGCCTTCCTCATTTATAATGTAATCTATGGAGCTTCCACTTGGCAACTCTACAAAAAAGCCGGACGAAAAGCATGGGAAGCCTTTGTTCCTTTTTATAACTTTTGGATTGGTTTGGATTTAATCAAACGTCCCAAATGGTGGATAATTCTGTTTTTCATTCCCATCATAGCACCAATTATGTGGGTTATTTACTGGGTTGATTTTGCCAATAGTTTTGGAAAGAGAACTTGGACTAATGCTTTTTTAATGGTTATAACTTTAGGACTTTATTCTTTCTACCTAAACTATATAGAAAAACCAGACTACGAAGGACCAGAAGAGCGTAAAAGCACTTTTGTTGCAGCACTTTTGTTTGCCATCATTTTAGCTACAGGAGTTCATACATGGTTTATTCAACCAATGGTTGTCCCTACCGGATCTATGGAAAATACCATCAAAATAGGTGATGCCCTTTTTGTAGATAAAATGAGTTATGGCGTACGTGTTCCATTTACACCCATTGGGATTCCCTTTTCTGAATTTATCAAACGAGATGCTTATGTTGACAAGGCAAGAACTCCTTATATGCGGCTACCGGGTTGGAGTAAACTAAAAGCAAATGATATTGTTGTTTTTAACTATCCGGCTGATTCTGTTTATAATGCCATCGACCGAAAAGATGCCTATGTAAAACGACTGGTAGGAATGCCGGGAGATACTGTTGAATACAATCAAGGAGATTTGTTCATCAACGGTAAGCCTTTTATTCCTAAAAAAGACGCACTGGTTCAGCACCGCTACAAAGTACTTTCACCTAACTTATTCAGCCCTGATTTACTATATCAAGAATATGGACTTTTGCAAAATGTAGATTATTCAATGACCAAAAGTGATGAAAATCAATATGCTTATTATTTCAAAGCATTGACAGACGATATGGTAAGTAAATTTAAGCTAATTCCAAATTTAACTATTGAGCGTATTTACACCGAAAAAGGTCTAAAAGAATCACAAGGATTTCGTAACTCTTCAAAGATTGATTCTGCAAATTCTTTCCCAATAGACCGAAATTGGAATCAAGACTTTTACGGACCTTATTACGTTCCAAAAAAAGGAGATATTGTAAAATTAGACAAGTCCAACATAGAACTTTACAAACGAATCATCCGAAATTATGAACATAATTCACTGAAGCAACAAGGTGATAAAATTTTCATAAATGGCAAAGAAACCAACGAATACACCATAAAACAAGACTACTTTTTTATGAGTGGTGACAACCGAAACCAGTCACTGGACTCTCGCTTCTTTGGTCCCGTTCCGGAAGACCATGTTATTGGGCGACCTATTTTGGTTTGGGCAAATTTCAACGGTATGTTTGAACCTGCTCCCAATAAATTCATTTGGGATCGTTGGATGACTTCTATCAACAATGACAACCCTAACAAAACTTCTTACAGATGGTATGTTTTATTAGCATTAATTGCATTTTTCACGTGGGATTATTTTAGAATTAAAAAGAAAAAGGCAAAAGAAGAGAGTTAATAGAGTTTTAATCTTGGCAAGGTTTTCTAAAAAGAAAAAATATAAGGGTAAATAAATTGAACAAAAAAATGATCTTCCCAGTCTTTTATTTTGGTGCTGTTTCCTATTTTGCAGAACTGATTCATGCTACAAATCACCAATTTGAAATTTTTGAAAATTTCCCAAAACAAACGTATAGAAATCGGTGCTACATTCAGGGGGCAAATGGAAAACTCCGTTTAGCTATTCCCACAAAACACAACGGTGTCCGAATCATGAAAGACATACAAGTTTCCGAAGACTACAACTGGCAAAAAGAACATTTCAAATCGTTGGTATCGGCCTACAAAAGTTCACCTTATTTTGAATATTATGAAGACGATTTGGCTCCTATTTTTGAGAAAAAAGAAAGGTATTTATTGGATTTAAATTTAAAAACATTAGAATTTATCAACTCAAAACTAAAATTAGATTTAACTTTTAACCTAACCGAAGACTACCAAAACATAGCTGAAGAGTTAGATTTTAGAAATCAATTCAACGCAAAAAAAGAACCCAAAGGAAACTTCCCACCCTATATGCAGGTATTTGATGATAAGTTTGATTTCATGCCGGATTTAAGTATTTTAGACTTGCTGTGTAACGAAGGACCTAATTCTTCGACTTATTTAACAAATATACTTTAATACATACTTCAAAATATTATTATAAATCTAAAATGTAGATTGATAATACAATTGAATACTAATTAGAAATTTACAATTAAATTAATACAAAATGAATAAAATTTGGATAACAATAGGAATGGCAGCATTACTTTCTCTAAGTACTTTTGCACAAGATTCCATTTTACTTCGTACCGAAAAAGCATGGTATAATGATAGCAAAGAAGACACCGGAATTTTTGGAGTCAATACTGAAAAAGCTCATCAATTTTTGAAAGAACATAACCGCAAACCTACAACCTTACTCGTTGGTGTTTTAGACGGTGGTGTACAAGCCGATCATATTGACCTAAAAGACAATATGTGGGTAAACCCAAAGGAAAAAGCCGGAAATGGAAAAGATGATGACAAAAACGGCTATGTAGATGATTTATATGGTTGGAATTTTATTGGTGGAAAAGACGGGAAAAATGTAGATGGTGATACACTAGAAAAAGTTCGTACTTACAAATACACCTACCTTCCAATGTTTGAAGGAAGCGATGCTACAAACAACGAATCCAACAAAATAAAATATCCAACAGAATTTACTGACTATGAAGAAATCAAAGCAGAAATTTCTAAAAAATTAGCCGAAGCAAAAGGAATGCTACCTCAAATTCAGATGGGAAGCCAAATGATTGAGTCCGGTTTTACTCAACTAATTAAAGACTTTGGTGACCAAAAACTTACAGAAGAAAGTTTAGGGAAATACCAACCAACCGGTGATGCCATGGGAGGATTACAATTCTTTGGGCAAATGCCTAAAGAATTATGGGTAGGTAAAACAATGCAACAAGTGAAAGATTTTCTGAGTGATGAAATGAAATCGTATATAGATTACCTAAATGGTCAAATAAACTACAATTACAATGTTGATTTTGAACCAAGAGAAATTGTAGGTGACAACTACGCTAATAAAACAGAAAAACTATATGGAAACGCTGATGTAGAAGGACCGGATGCCGGACATGGAACGCACGTTGCCGGAGTGATTTCTGCTGTACGTGGAAACGGTAAAGGTATTGACGGTATTGCTGGAAATCATGTAAAAATAATAGGAGTGAGAACAGTCCCAAATGGAGATGAACGTGACAAAGATGTTGCAAATGCTATCCGCTATGCAGTAGATAATGGAGCCAAGATTCTAAATATGTCCTTTGGAAAAAGTCACTCACCAGAAAAAGATATTGTTTGGGAAGCTATGCGCTATGCCGAAAAGAAAGGAGCTTTATTAGTAAAAGCTGCCGGAAATGATGGTTTGGACATTGATGTAGATGTACACTACCCAACTAATTTTGACGATAAGGGAAATAAAGTAGTTGAATCCATTATCACAGTTGGAGCTTCTACCCCTGACGCTACAGCTCTAAAAGCTAATTTCTCTAACTATGGTAAAAAATCGGTAGATGTATTTGCTCCGGGTACTGCAATTCTTTCTACCGTTCCTCATGATAAATTTAAAGAAGAACAAGGAACGAGCATGGCATCTCCTATTACAGCTGGAGTAGCTGCCTTGGTTTGGTCTCACTATCCAAGTCTGACAGCATTACAGATAAAAGAAATTATCATCCGTTCCGTAAACAAAGACTCTCAATTAGCTGATTATTCTGTAACGGGAGGAGTTGTAGATGCCTACAAAGCTGTACAATTAGCAGAAGAAATGACTAAGAAGTAAAGCAATTCTTTAAAAAAATGAATTCACACAAAAAACAGCCCCAAACTTTGGGGCTGTTTCCATTAAATACAATTGAATAATTGGTAAAAGATAATATCCAACATTTAAAGTTTTAACAAACTGTAGAAATACATTTCAAAACGCATTCATTTTGCGTAAAGAATTTTTTATTTTTTCATGAATTTTTGGGTGGTTACTCTTCCGTCCACTGTTATGATTTTTGTCACATACATTCCACTTGCAAGATTGGAAATGTTTACTGAATTTGTTGAACTTGTAAAGTTAGTGATTGTCTTTACTTTTTGACCAATCATATCAAATATTTCAACAGATTTTACTTCTTTTTTAGATTGAATATTTAGTAAATTCACCACTGGGTTAGGGTAAAGTGAAACCTTATTGAGTTCAGCAGCTACATCATTTGTTTCGAGAATTTCATTAGGAATTATATAATCTATTGTTACTCCTTCCGGAAAATCGCCACTTCCATACTTGTAGACCGCCCAGCGATCTATTGAAAAGTTATATTCAACTTCTGTTATATAAGGTAAATAAACCTGATTAGAGGCATCAGGATATCCCCAATAATGATTGAAAATAAATACCGCACCTGGATTGTTATTTAGAAGTGCATGATCAATTGTCATGTAATTTCCAGAAATATTTGATACTGACGAAGTCTCACTTCCTAGAATTGCTGATGTTGACAGACCTTGCATTACCATAAATGCAGCACCATCTGGTATAGCAGTTGATGATTCTTCATATATCCTTCTTACTCCATCGTGCCAATATGTACCATAAATACCCGTGTTAAAAACTGAATTTGGATTATAAGAAGTATTTTGAAATACGTAGTCCGATTCTGCATAACCATCTAAAGCCATTATATGTCCAACTGTATTAGTTACATCTGATACAACACGTTCAACCGGACTATCATCCGGAATATAAATATTGAACTGAATTCCTTCTGGCATGGCTTCCAAATTCTCATTTAAAATTAGCCACTTAGCTTCACTTCCATCATAGACAACTCCGGTTGGATTGTTATTTCCGGAACCGTTATATCTTTGACTGAATAAGAAATATGTCGAAGGATTACCATTCAACTCAGGATTATCAATATACGTACCGTGTAAATGTATATTTGCAGCAGTTGCGGTATGGATAAAACCTTTATCTTGTGCATTTCCTATAGCAAAAAACACCATAGTAAAAATCATTGTAAAATTGAAAACAATCCAAGATTTATACATGGAATTGTTTTTTAGTTTTTTAGAGTAATTTTGTTTCATCTTGTTAGAGTTTTGAAATTAGTAAAACAAAGATGACTACGAATGTTTACAAAACCGAATGATTTTGTATGGTTGGTTATAAATTCTGTACGGTTCTACTTTTTGAAATCTGTATCAAAAAGGAAGGTTACTTTTGTCCCCAACGCCTTATTTTTAGTATCTACTAAGTCTGTAAAATAAAACTGGTAATTGTACTTTCTTTCTTTGTTGAAATAATCAAACCTCTGTTGGCTCAAGGATATACCAAGCGATTTTTTTTTCAAATGTTTGTTAGCCTCCAGTTGTTTGGCTTTATCCCTCCCAATTCCATTGTCGGTAATAGAGAGTTCAAAAACATTGTTCTTTATTGAAGTTTCTATCTGAATTATTTTTTCCTTATTTGCGCTAGTAGTCAACCCATGCCAAAGTGAATTTTCTATAAAGGGCTGTAAAATCAGTGGAGGAATTTTTAAATTTGCAAGATGGTCGGACTCTATTAGGTTTTCCAAATATTGAATCGGAGTTTCAAATCGCAAATTTTCAATCGAAATATACAAATCCAAAATTTCTAATTCTTCCTTCAAACTATGTTCACTAACATGTGTGCTTTCCAATACTTTACGCATCAAAACAGAAAGACTGTTTAGAAAATGAATAGCATTCTCCTTATCATCATCAATCAAGTAAACCTTGATGGAATTTAAAACATTAAATACAAAATGGGGTTTCATCTGGTTCTGTAAAGAAATCAATTGTAGCCGTTGAATTTTGCTCTGAAAGGTACTTTGAATACGTGAAAATCTTTCTTGTTCTGCCAAAGCAGTCATTTTCAAAATTTCTTTTTCTCTCTTTTTTAATTCTTCTTGAAGAATTTTATTCTGATTGGCTTTTATTTGTTGATTTTCTTCAAATTGTGCCTCTTTCGCCTCATTGATTTGTTTTACTTTATTTGCCAAACCAACTGCAAAGGTCAACTGTTCGACAATTACACCAAAATAGAAGAACACAAGCGGATAATAAAAACTTTTGGTGATGGAAAAATACAATGCGATAAAAGCAAAAACAACATAAATCAAAGTACCCACCAAAACATAGTATTTTAAACTACTAACACCTTTCCAAATTTTGAAAAAAGTAAAGAGTGTCAAACCAAGCATGGTTGGTGCATAAAAGAATTTAAATAACCAATCATATAAACCAAAATTGTCTATAACCACACAAACGACCCCAAGAATCGTAAAGAAAATTAAGTGAAAATTTAAAAAATTATTTAAAAAACTAAAAAGTTTTGGGTACAACTTGGGGACATCTAGGAAGTACAGTACAAAGTAGCTGTACATCATATAATAAAGGATTTGAATGAAATAATTTAGCGGTGCATACTGGGAAATTAGAAGTTTGTTATATAGATATAGGTCTTCATATGGTGCACGAGACAAAATATAGACAAGGAGCATAGTGGTATAAAATCCGTAATACAAAAAACTTCGCTCTTTTGAATACCTGTAAATGATATAGGAAATGAGAGACAACACAAATAAAGTCCCTATGAGTATATGCCATTGGAAAAATACAAGTGAATCTACATTCATTTAAAAAAATCTTGATCTAAAAAAATACTCCTTTTGCTTCTTGAAACTGGAATTTTAGCATTACTCTCCAAGAGAACATAACCATCGGTTTTAAAATACTCCTTTACTTTTAACATATTGATTACATACGAATTATGAACTCGTTCAAATAAATTTGAATTTAATTTTGAATGAACTTCTTTAATTTTTTTTGTAATGTAAATTGATTTGTTATTTGATAGAAATATTCTCGTATAATTCCCATCACTTTGACAATAAACCAACTCTTCCGGTTTCAAATAAATGATTCTACCCGCTACTGAAAATGCATATTTTTGAGTGACTGCTAAACTTATATTTACAAATTTCTCTTCTCTTTTTAATGATTTTACTTTCTCTATTGTTGCTATAAGGTCTTCTTTATTGACAGGTTTTAATAAATAATCTACCGCTGCTTGCTTGATGGCTTCAATGGCATAATTATCGTAAGCCGTTACAAAAACAACCGTAAAATCTCTAGTAGGAAAAGAATTTAAAAATCCAAATCCATCCATCTGTGGCATTTCTACATCTAAAAACACACAGTCAACCGAATTTTTCCGTAGAAAGTCCAATGCCTCCAATGGATTAGTAAATGTTGCAAGAACCTCCACGTCCTTACAAGAATTTTCCAACTCCCACTGAAAACTTTTTATGGATTTTACTTCATCATCTATTAGTAGAATTCGTAACACCTTTTAAATTTTTATAAATTAGGATTTCATTAAGTTAATTCTATTTTGCAACTACAAAATCAAAAATTTCACAAATGGATGAGAAAAATGTATAAACGGTCAAATTCCCCAACCTTCTCTATCCAAACTCCTGTACTGAATTGCTTCTGCAATATAAGAAGAATGTAAAGTTTCTGCTCCTTCTAAATCAGCAATTGTTCTCGCTACTCTCAAAATTCTATCATACGCACGAGCTGATAAATTTAACCGCTCCATTGCCGATTTTATCAATGTTTTTCCCACCTCGTCTAGAACACAAAACTCATCCAACTGTTTGGGACCCATTTGAGAATTATTATGAAGTTTATCAATTCCCTTAAAACGTTGGGTTTGAATATCTCTTGCTACTTCCACTCTTTTTCTGATTTCAATACTTTTCTCTCCCGTCCGCTCTGCCGATAAATCATCAAAAGGAACTGAATTTACCTCTATATGTAAATCAATTCTGTCCAACAATGGTCCTGAAATTTTATTCATATAGCGTTGCATTTCCTGCAAAGAGGAAGTATTATTCGGATCATCGGGAAAATAGCCACTTGGACTTGGATTCATAGATGCCACCAACATAAAACTGGAGGGATACGTTACTGTAAATTTTGCACGAGAGATAGTGACTTCTCTGTCTTCCAAAGGCTGTCTCATTACTTCTAGTACAGTACGCTTGAACTCTGGAAGTTCATCCAAAAATAAAACACCATTATGTGCAAGCGAAATTTCTCCCGGTTGTGGGTAACTGCCACCACCCACCAAAGCTACATCAGTTTTATAATTAAATGATGCGGTAGTTATTTTAGAGTTTAATCTATTTGCAACACATTTAAAAACAGTTAATAAAAGTAAAAAAGTGATAAAAAGTGTGTTTTTCATAACCACCCTAAAATTAATACAAATTAATAGAATATCTAAATTATGAATAAAGCAAGATATGTTAGAGTAAGTACAGGAGGTCAAAAAATCGAAAGACAATTAATAAAAAACAATCCTAATGAATTGCTTTTTGTTGATGTAATTAGTGGAGCTAAACCATTTAATGAGAGAGAAAAAGGTATTGAGTTAATAAATAGTATCAAGAATAATAAAATAAATTATTTATCTGTGCATAGTATTGATAGACTTGGTAGAAATTTATTTGACATACTTAATACTCTTGAAATTCTTAATACACATAAAGTAATTCTAAAGGTAGATAATTTAGGTATTGAAAGTTTGATTAATGGTAAGCCTAATGATGCTTTTAAACTTATTGTTTCTGTTATGGGTAGTATTTCTGAAATGGAGAGAAACACATTACTAGAGAGACAGAAAGAGGGTATTGCTATCGCAAAAGCAAAAGGTATTTATAAAGGACGTGTTAAAGGCTCAAAAGAAACAGATATAAAATTTCTATTAAGACACAAAAAGACTGTTAAACTGATAAATCAAAATCATTCATTAAGAAATATAGCAAAACTTTGTGATATAAGTTTAAGCACTGTACAAAAAGTAAAAAAAACATACCTTAAAAACACTCAATAATTGTCATAACTTTTGCTCAAATCATAACAACATACTTGACAATTTATAAGCAAATAAAATCAAGCATAATATACTGTATTACTTACGACTAATAAGGTTTAACTAATCATAAACATAGGTATAAAACAAACAATATTCTATAATTAATTAAAACTATTCAAGGTTATAACATAATCTTTCAAACTTACTTACCAAAAATAAAAAGTTCAAAAAATAAAGACAAAAAAGTAATTTGATATTTGAAAGACTAAATATAAATCCGTTTTTCTTTTTACTAAAAGGGGTGGTATGCTCTAATATACCTTAACCCCTATATTTTTCTAAATTTTTTTAGTATTGGTATTTCTCTTTGATATTTGAAGTATAAAATTTACCATACGTATTAGCATTTTTAAACCTCCTCCATAAGTTTACTGGTACTGCTCTGTGTATATATTCCTTATTCTTTTTAGTAGTCATTATCAAAAAACCAACTGCTTCATCACAAGAATAATATTCAATCTTTTCAATCCAAGAACTATCAGTATTTACTTTTTCAGATAAACTAAAGTTAGTTTTTTTTATTTCTGATATTGCTTCTTTGTAATTTTTATTAAGCAAATCAATATTATTGCAATTTTGACTTTTACAACTGTTAAGCATCAGTAAAAATATAATTACTATTTTATTCATCATATTATATCTAATTGATTTACATACCATACACCAAGAATAAAAACGAATAGCATAACTGCTAAATAAATAAACTTTTCGTAAACTGGTCTAACACTCTTTATTTTAAAACGTCTAAACCATTCTAAAAATAATATAAAGAAAAACAAAAAGATAAAGCTATTTTGTATTGTATAGCTATCTTCAATATCATAATATTTAGAAGCATCGTATTTAGGTTTTAAAAATTCTGAAAATAATATTGATAAGATTAAAGGTGTGATTAACTCAAATACAAAGTATAATCTTTTCCCTTTAACTAAATTTTTTATTGATTTCATCATAGCGATACTTATATTTTTTGATAGGTAAATCTCTCTAAAGTACCAGTATAAGTACCAACTTCATCATCATAAAAAGGCTCTACTATTAAAGTAGTTTCATTTAATGTAATAACGTTATAACGAATGGTGTAAATACCATCACTAAAACTATTATCTTCGATATTTACTTCTAAAATATCAGCTTCAAAAGTGTATTCTGCTGTGCCTAATTGATAATCACAAGGGGCGTTTATTAAGTCAAGAGATTGTACTGTTCCGTTTGCAAAAAATTCTATTGTTTCAGTTTGTGAGCAATTTGTGTTTACTGGTTGTTCTTCCCACTTTGCAATAATTGAATTTGTTGCTGTTTCGTTGGTGTCATCTGAACTTGAACAAGAACTGATAAATAAGATTGTGATTAGTGTTAAATAAATGATGCTTAATTTTTTCATCTTTAAATTTTATTATTCCACCAGTTCCGAAAGTGAAGATTGAGCATAAAGAAAAAGCACGGAACTTTAGCTTACAGAACAAGAGGTACTGGTATACCTAAACCCAAATAAACCAAGCCCGTGCCAAAGCACGAGCATTAAGTCTATTATTCTTGGGTTTTAAAAATTACCAGTTTTCTTGTTCAAGATAATAGCTAATGCTATCTTAATATTTTAAATTCGTTTTATTTACTATATAAATTTCTGTTTTTGATTAAGCAACAAATCTACGAAATGTTAATTTTTTAGTCTCATTTTTTAACCTAAAAATTAGTGTATTATTTTTTTATTTAACTTTGCAGTCATAAAATGGGGGTAAGGGGGTAAAGGATATAGTAATATAAATAGATATTTATTAACTAAAATTATTTTTATAAAGTATATCTTTTAAATAATACTTATAAAGAATACTTAAATAAGTATACTTTAATCCAATACTATTAATTAAATATTCTAGTTAATACTTTTTAAATAATATACTTTATAATTATTCTCTTTTTAAGTATTCTTTATTAATAATTCTATTTAATAATATTTAGTTGATTAATAAACTCTATATCTCTATTAAATTTCTTTTTTATCTTACTTTTTTCTTTTAATCGAATTTTGAAGCCTTTTGATTTCTATTTCTGCTCAATCAAATAGCTGATTAATCAACCTCTTTTTTACCTATTATTCAAAATAAGCCCTTAGAGAGCTTTTAAGGTCTTTCTGGTAGGTTAGGGTATATTTTGTTAGAAAGTCTCTCAGATAGGCTCTGATACACCTCAGAAGGGGTGTCAAAGTAATTAATTAAACTCGCTTATTAAGTTTAAAGCAATTTAAAGGTAATTTTAGCTTACTTTATGAAATTTACCACCATTTGTATTAAAAAAAATTACAAGGTCTTAAATGCTCTTAATATCCATTCCTATCTCATAAGTTCTTTTTAATCTTTCAGAATTAAAACGTACTTTATCATATCCTGTTTCTACATACTTTCTAAAGTCTTTTAACTCAACATTGACGTGAAAAACTTCCGTATAATGATTTAACTTAAAATAAACTTTCAAAAAATAAAAATTTACTTCTTTATTGTAATAAACTTTTACCCTAAAGATATATTTATTTAATAACTCTTGTTTTTTATTAAAAGGGGTGTTCTTCTTTACATTCTCTAAATCTGTCTTTAAAGATTTTTCTAATATTTTTGACTCTTTTTCAAAATTAATTTCTTCCTCTATATTGCTCAATTTTATTGTTAAATCATTGTGTAATAATTTATTTTGCTTCAATCTTTTATCTAATTCTTCATCATCCATATACCCTTTAACAGCAATATCAAGAGTTCTTTTTTTCTCTTTCTCTACTTTTTTAAGTTCATCAATAACTATATCTTTTTTAATGGTTAATTGATTAATCTTACTTTCCACTTCATTCTTATTTTCATTAAGAATAGACTTTTTAATATTACTATCATAAAATAACAAATTCCACAAGTATAATTCTATAAAATCAATGTTTATAGACCTATTACCACAATTCAACTCTTTATCTCGTTTTGAACTGCACATATAGTAATTATCTTTCTTACTAATTCTAGTCCGTCCGTACATATTTCTACCACAAACCCCACATTCTAAAAGACCTTTTAACAAATACTTGTGCTTTACTTTTTTTCCTGTATTATTTCTGTTTTTTGTTAAATTGTTATTTACTTCTTCCCAGTACGACTTATCAAAAATTGCAGGTGCTGGATAAATTTTATCTTTCCACTTTCTTTCCCCTTTATATATCGTATTTATTATAATCCCTCTGACTGAATTACCTGACCATTTTATATCCTTTTTCTCTTTAACTGTTTTGTTTTTAGTAAACCTATTTCTAACAGTTATAGTACCTTTTTCAATTTTATTATACCTAGTTAAAACCCCTTTTTTATTCAATAATTCTGCTATTGAACGAGTACCTTTACCACTTAAAGATAATTGATAAATTAATTTAACTATTTCTGCTTCATCATCATCAATAATCAAAATTTTATCTTTGTTTGACTTGTATCCATAAGGGTAAATACCAAATGACTTTCCTTCTCTTACATTGTCTAATAGAGCCTTTTTAGTTTGTTTACTTTGTAAAGAAGTTTGATATTGATTTAAAGCTGTTAAGATAGAAGATTTAAGAAAAGAACTTGGGTCGTCCCAGTCTTCTAATTTATCATTAAAGTAAACATTTATATTGTTCTTTCTTGCTTGGTCTGCAAATAAATGAAAAGTAGCACTACTTCTTTCAAGTCTATTTTGATTACGAAACCAAACGTGAGTTATCTTTTTAGAACTAATATCTTCCATTAATCTATGAAGTTGAGGACGGTCTGCAATTTCATTAGTTCCACTTACTCCCTCTCCCTCGTTATAAATTTGATATTCAAGGTTCATTTTATCAGCAAAAGCAATACCCTCTCTTTGTTGATTGTTTATTGAATTACTTGCATCATCTAAAACAGATAAACGTGTATATATTCCTAACATAAATCATTAACAAATTATAATTGTTGCTAATTTAGATAAAATATTTTACTTTTGTACACATTAGAACATAAGACATCTGAAACAGTATGATGTGGAGAACTATAAGGTCTTAGTGTCATCAAAGATGAACGTTCTCCTAACTTTCCTGCAACACTATGAATTTTAGTCGTTTCCAATGCTTCTTCTAGCGTCAAAGGTGGAAGGATAGAAGGGATTCGCTTTGCCAACATCGTTTTTCCACTTCCCGGAGGCCCAATTAGTAAAATATTATGTCCTCCTGCAGCCGCTATTTCCAATGCTCTTTTTACATTTTCTTGCCCTTTTACATCAGCAAAGTCAAATGGAAAAGAATTTAACTGTTCATAAAACTCTTTTTGGACATTAATCTGGGTTGGTAAAATTTGTTTTTCCTTATTAAAAAAATCAATCACTTCTGATATATTTTCAACTCCTATTACTTCCAAATCACCAACGATAGCAGCCTCTTTGGCATTTTGTTTAGGCAATATAAAACCTTTAAACCCTTCATCTCTTGCCTGAACGGCTATGGGTAAAACACCTTTTATGGGACGTAACATTCCATCTAAAGCCAATTCTCCCATAATTAAATAGTCAGATATAGTTTCAAATTTTATTTGTTGAGAAGCAGCTAAAATCCCCATAGCTATTGTTAAATCATAGGCTGAACCTTCTTTGTGCATATCAGCAGGTGCCATATTGATCGTAACTTTCTTACCTGGAATTTTATAATTATTATTTAGCAATGCCGTACTAATCCGAAAATTACTCTCTTTAATAGCATTATCCGGCAAACCTACTAGATGGTACCCTATACCCGTAGAAATATTTACTTCAATGGTAATTGTCTTTGCTGAAACACCATAAATTGCACTTCCATAGACTTTTATAAACATAGAGAATTTGTTTCTTAAGTTAAGAATAATTTTTAACTTGCTTTTTATTTTAATTAATTCATGAAAAAAATAACTTATAAATTTGATTATCAAGAATTTGAAAATACATCTGAAGTATCTAAAGAAAATTTGACACTTATAAATAAAGCTAAAGAAATTGCCTATAAAGCCTATGCCCCCTTTTCTAAATTTCGAGTTGGAGCCACAGTATTATTAAAAAATGGAACTATCTATTCCGGAAATAATCAAGAAAATGCTTCTTTTCCTGCCGGAATATGTGCAGAAAGGGCTTTATTAAGCTATATTCATGGAAATTTCCCGGATGAACAAATTCTAAAAATTGCTATATCTGTTTTGGATGCAAACCAGCCCATCTCTCCATGTGGAATATGCAGACAAAGTTTATTGGAATATGAACTCGTTCAAAATCAAACCATTGAAATTATTTTGCACAACGCTTCTGATTCTGTTCTCGTCATACCATCGGCTTCCTCTCTTTTACCAATTCAATTTGATAGTAAAATGTTACCTTAAGACGATTTGTACATCTAAATTTTTGCCTTAAATTTGCCATTTACGAAAGCTTTTATGGAAAAAATTACAAAAGAAATATATCTACAGTGGTACCGAGATATGAATTTTTGGAGAAGATTTGAAGACAAATGTCGCTCTCTATACCTTAAACAAAAAATTAGAGGATTTCTTCATTTATACAATGGGCAAGAAGCCTTACCTGCCGGTTTTTTACACGCAATGCAAAAAGGAGATAATGTAGTTACAGCATACCGTTGTCATGTTTGGCCAATGGCCATGGGAGTTGACCCTAAACGAATTATGGCTGAACTTTGTGGAAAGGAAACAGGAACATCTCACGGTTTGGGTGGTTCTATGCACATTTTTAGTAAGGAACACCATTTCTACGGTGGGCATGGTATAGTAGGAGGGCAAATTCCATTAGGTGCTGGTATTGCATTTGGTGATAAATACAATAAACGTGATAATGTTACCATTTGTCTATTCGGTGACGGTGCTGCCCGACAAGGAACGCTTCACGAGGCTTTTAATATGGCAATGAATTGGAAATTACCTGTTGTTTTTGTTTGTGAAAATAATCAATATGCAATGGGAACTTCAGTAGAAAGAACTGCCAATCATAATGACATTTACAAATTAGGATTGGGCTATGAGATGCCTTCACTTCCTGTTGATGGGATGAACCCTGTAAAAGTTGCTGAAGCTGCATACGAAGCTATAGAAAGAGCTAGACGTGGTGATGGTCCTACCTTTTTAGATATTCGAACTTATCGTTACCGTGGGCATTCCATGTCTGACGCAGAACCTTATAGAACCAAAGAGGAAGTTGAAAAATACAAAGACGAAGACCCTATCACATGTGTACAACATGCTATTTTAGAAAATAAATATGCAACACAAGAAGAGTTGGATAGAATAATTGATGAAGTAAAGTCTGATGTTGAAGCATGTAATAAATTTGCTGATGAGTCTGCTTTTCCATCTATGGAAACAATGTACAAATACACTTATTCTCAAACCGATTATCCGTTTATTGACAAATACGAAAAAATTTAATTTAGTATGGCTGAAAAAATAACAATGCCGCGATTAAGCGACACCATGGAAGAAGGAACTGTTGTGAAATGGCATAAAAATGTAGGAGATAAAGTTTCAGAAGGAGATATTTTAGCTGAAATTGAAACTGACAAAGCCATTCAAGAATTTGAAAGTGAGTTTGATGGAACTCTACTCCACCAAGGTGTTGAAGAAGGAAAAGCAGCCAAAGTTGACTCTGTTTTAGCTGTAATTGGTGCAGAAGGAGAAACATTTACTCTAGAAAAAACTTCAGAAAAAGTAACCATTAATAATGATAATTCTAATGTTAATGAAAATAATGATTCTACAATCCCTGAAATACCTGAAGGCATAAATATTATTACTATGCCACGTCTTAGTGACACCATGGAAGAGGGAACGGTAGCCAAATGGCACAAAAATGTGGGAGATAAAGTTTCAGAGGGAGATATTTTAGCTGAAATTGAAACCGATAAAGCTGTTCAGGAGTTTGAAAGTGAGTTTGACGGTGTTTTGTTATCCATCGGCGCAGAAGAAGGCAAACCTGCTCCTGTTGACAGTATTTTAGCTATTATCGGTCCTGAAGGAGTTGATGTATCTAAAATTTCTATTGCAAAATCAGCAACCACAAAAAAAGAAGAAAAAATAACTGAGTCTAAAGCTGAATCTATTCAAACAGCAACTACGAAAGAGGCAAAATCAGACGCTCCTATTTCTACAAGCGGACGAATTTTTGTTTCACCTTTGGCAAAAAGTTTAGCCAAAGAAAAAGGAATTGATTTACACCAAATAATCGGTTCCGGTGATGGTGGGAGAATTATAAAAAAAGATGTGGAAAACTTCCAACCATCAACGATTTCAAGCTCAGCCCAAAATTATATAAAACAAGCAGATCAGGTTGTGAGCAATTCTCAGATGAGAAAAGTAATTGCAAAACGTCTGTCTGAGTCCAAATACACTGCTCCACATTACTATTTAAATGTAGAAGTCAATATGGATAATTGTATGAGTGCTAGAACTCAGATTAATGCAATGTATCCGGATGGTAAAATTTCATTTAACGATATAATTGTAAAAGCATGTGCATTAGCACTTAGAAAACACCCACAAGTAAATTCTACTTGGAAAGATGATGAAACTTTAGTTCATGGTGACATAAACATAGGTGTTGCAGTTGCGGTAGAAGATGGTCTTTTGGTTCCGGTTGTAAAAAATACTGACTTTAAATCTTTCTCTGAAATTTCTACAGAAGTAAAAGATTTGGCAAAACGGGCAAGAGATAGAAAACTGAAAGCAGATGAAATGGAGAAAAGTACATTTTCTGTTTCAAATTTAGGAATGTTTGGAATTGAATCCTTTACGTCAATCATCAATCAACCTAATTCATGTATTCTTTCGGTGGGGGCTATCATTGAAAAACCAATTGTAAGAAATGGTCAAATTGTAGTTGGAAATACAATGAAACTATGTTTGGCTTGTGATCACAGAACAGTTGACGGAGCTACGGGAGCACAGTTTCTACAAACACTAGTAATGTACTTAGAAAACCCGATTACAATGTTTGTATAAATTTAAATTCATAAGCTGAACTTATA
>JBKEAG010000125.1:0-2455 GCA_047972025.1 Moheibacter sp. | reverse complement strand
TTTTTATTAGATGAAAAAGGAAAACAAATGAAGTCTACTGATTTTTCAAATAAAATTCAAACTATATTCAATCAATCTATAAAGCAAGTCGTATTTATAATCGGTGGTCCTTATGGCTTTTCAGATGAGATTTATCAACGAGCAAATCAAAAATTATCTTTGTCTAAAATGACTTTCACGCATCAAATGGTTCGACTATTTTTAGTAGAACAACTCTATCGTGCATTTGCTATCTTGCACGGAAAACCTTACCATCATGAATGATAAAGCAGAAAATAGTAATTTATCAAACTTTAAAATCACAATAGCTAACTCACTAATTGTCACAATACTTATCGTAATTTGTTTACAGTTTATAGGCTCGTTAATTAGTATTCCGGCATTTTTTTGGAAACCACTAAACCACATCACATTACCTTTATCATTTTTCACAGGAGGTTTACTTGCCATCTTTATATTAAAGTACTATTTAAAAATAAATTGGAAAACAGTGTCTGCCCATATTTGGAAACCGGTAAGTTTAGGAGTTGTATTTTTAAGTATCTTATTGTATCTTCTCTCATTACCTTTTGCCGAATTTTTGAGTACAATGGTGCCGACAACAGGAATCCCGTGGTTAGAAGAATTTTATAAAAGTATTGCTCAAACTTTTGAAATGATATTGGATTATCCGGTAGCCGGGTTTATTACAATTTGTATTCTAGCTCCCATCATAGAAGAAATACTTTTTAGAGGCATACTTCTACGGGGACTATTGCAAAATAAAGTTTCGCCCATCCTTTCTATATTTTTAAGTTCTCTTTTATTCGGTGCTGCCCATCTAAACCCATGGCAATTTTTAGGAGCCGGTATGTTAGGAGCCGTATTTGGATTCGTTTATTACCGAACAAAATCACTTTGGCTCGTTATGTTTTTACATGCTTTGAATAATACAATCTCATTTTTTATGATGTCAAAATTTAAAACCCTAGATGAAAATGTAACCAATCCCAATGATTACGTCTCTGTTTCACTCTGTTTTGGTGGTGCCATCATTATTGGATGGTTTATCTATAAACTAACACAAAATAAAATATCATGGAGTTAATTTTTGCTTCACATAATGAAAATAAAGTATCAGAAATTCGAGAATTATTACCTAATTCAATTCAGCTATTATCATTAAATGGCATAGGGTTTCATCAAGAAATAGAAGAAACCGGAAGTACATTAGAAGAAAACGCACAAATAAAAGCTGAAACAATTTATAAACAAACCGGAAAAAATGTTTTTGCAGATGATTCAGGACTATTTGTTGATTTTCTAGAAGGAGCTCCCGGAGTGTACTCCGCTCGGTATGCCGGTACAGGAAAGTCAGAAGACAATATAGAAAAACTACTAACAGAACTCAAAGAAGTAAAAAATAGAAATGCCTATTTTCAAACCATAATTTGTTTAATTTGGAAAGGAAATACACATTTTATAAGTGGTAAAATTCATGGACAGATTCTAACCCAAAAAAAAGGTGAGAAAGGTTTCGGGTACGACCCTATTTTTATACCTGATGGATATAGAAATAGTTTTGCAGAAATGACGAGTCTACAAAAAAATCAAATCAGTCACCGAGCAAAAGCGGTACAAAAATTGATTAACTTTATTCAAAAATAAAACAACCTTTGTCTTTAAAGCTAACCATACTAGGATTTAACTCTGCTATTCCCAAGAAAAAATCAGCACCTACTGCCCAATTATTGGAAATAGCCAATCGTCACTTTTTGATTGATTGTGGTGAGGGAACGCAAGTTCAGCTTAGAAAAGCAAAGGCAAAATTCTCTAAAATCAACTATATCTTTATTTCTCATTTACACGGTGACCATGTATTTGGGTTAATTGGGCTAATCAGTACGTTACAGCTACTTGGAAAAGAAACTCCTCTAAAAATTTTTGGACCAAAGGGAATTGAAGATTTTATCATGAACCAACTTCGGCACACACAGTCTAATTGTTCGTTTGAAATTAATTTTATAGAATTAAGTAACACAACATCAGAGTTAATTTTTGAAGATAAAAAAGTAGAAGTACACACCATTCCACTAAATCACCGAATCTATACAAATGGTTATTTATTTAAAGAGAAACAAAAACCAAGAAAGCTAAACATTGACGCAATTCGCAACTACCCGGAAATAGAAATTTGTGATTATGAAAATTTAAAGAGAGGAAAGGACTTTCAGCAGGAAGATGGAACTATCATTAGCAATGAAATATTGACGTTTCAACCGGAAAAATCACTGAGCTACGCTTTTTGTTCAGACACTCGGTACAAGCCGGACATTATTCCAATTATAGAAAATGTAGATTTACTCTATCACGAAGCTACATTTTTACATGAATTAAAAGAAATGGCAAACTACACGGGGCATTCAACAGCACAAGAGGCGGCTACAATTGCTAAAAAAGCAAATGTGGGAAAACT
>JBKEAG010000035.1:0-14850 GCA_047972025.1 Moheibacter sp. | reverse complement strand
GCAGCATCGCGGGTACTTTCATAGTAACCCATTCCTTGTTGCCATTTGTAAGTTGAAATTACATTCACGGGTTCAAATCCACTTGCGCGCATGTCTTTTATATGAACAAAATCCATTTCTCTATCGGTTTGAATTTCCAAACGGACAGTAATCAAATCACCAATCAAAATGGGTGTTTGTGTCGTGATTTCCTCTAAGGTTGGTCCTTTGTCCGTATTCTTTTTCAGGAACAATTCTTTTCTGAATTTCACTCCGGTTTCAGCAACCTTTAGTTTATCCAAATCTTCAAAATATTGCCAGTAAACAGCACCCCAAGCTACGCCTGGTGAAGTTTTCTGTATGCCAACTGTTGCCATTTCGGGTTTTATTTCATTCTTGTTCCAAGATGTTTTCACATAACCTGAACCGGATTGTGGTGCTTTTTCCAAATTTTTCAAGTCTAAATTCTCATCACCTATTTTTACAGTAATTCCTTCTTCGGCATTTATCCAACTTTTTCCAGTACTCATCAAAGCATAAACCGCTTCAGTTGTTGCTTTTGTAGAAGTCCATTGATTGGTTTGCCGGTTTTTGAGCAACCAAACTTTCATACTTTCTACACTTTCAACATCGTTCAAAACTTCTTCAAAAGCTTCAATTAAAATCGCCTGGGTTTCGATTGGTGCTTGATACCAATACCATCCCGCAACGTTGGTTTTCCAATACATACCCATTTCATTGCTTTCCGTCGAATGGTCTTTTATCGATTTCAATAATTTTTTGGCTTTGTCTTTCTGACCGTATCGGTTGTAAATCAATGCCAACATTGCTTGGGTTTGTAAATTTTGACCCAAATCCTCTTTTTCAAATTCTTTCAAGAAATAATTTTTCAATTGAATTTCTTTGTCGCTCAACGGAAAATTCTCCAAGAAATAACTTCTTGCATAGAGATATTGGATTCCTTCATAAATAGAAGGCCTCCACTTGTTGTTGGCTAAATATTTATCGTAATCTTTCGCCATTTCATCATCTATGAAATCAATTGCATTTTCAATGATTTCGTTTACATCCACATTCAAATTTTCATTCAGGTCAATTCCCATTTTTGTTAGATGGCCAAATCCCGAAACGATATGCGTGGTGATGTATCGACTTTCTTCGCCTCCGTTGAACCAAGGAAATCCACCGGAACTGTACTGTTTTCCTTTCAGTTTTTGAAAAGCGGATTGCAATTCGCTGCGCATTTTGTTTAGGTCAAATAAAACCGCAATCCGTTTCATTTGTTCTTCTTCGTTTTCTGCTTGGCGTACCCAAGGCGTTTCTTCTAGCAATAGTGATTTTAATTCCTCATTTTGTTCCAATTTTGATTTCAATTCACCTTTTTTGTTCCAATCGTCAAAAACCGTTTTGATTTTCGGATTGGAGTTGATGATATGTTGCGAAATCAAATTTCCGTACAACCGGCTGAAAACCTGCTCCGAACATTCGTAAGGATATTCGCGCAAATACGGCAAAGAGAAAATCGCATACCAAATCGGATTGGTTGTCATTTCAAACGTCAATTTGAAATTGTCCAATGAATTCGATTTATTGTTTTTCAATTTGTCGAGTGTAAAGGTTTTGGATTGGTTTTCCCGGATGTAAATCGGCAAAGTTTCCGTAATCATCATTCGGTTGGACAAAATGGGTAAAGCCGATTCTTCACCATCAGAAAAATCACCGGCAGAAGCTACAATCCGATACACAATCGCCTGATGTGTTTTTGGAATACTTAGATTCCAAGCAACATTTTGAGAATTACCTTGTGAAACGCTGATGTTTTGAGTTGCGTTGGTATTCCCGAATTCTGCATCGATGGGTTGCATGGTAAAAGCATCAAAAAGCATGAGCTTTGCTTGTCCGTTAATCTCTTTTTCCGATAGGTTGGTGACTTTTGAGGAAAAGGTAATTTGGTCACCTTCCCGCAAAAACCTTGGAGGGTTGGGTACTACCATCAAATCTTTTTGGGTTCTGACTGTAGTTTCAAAATAGCCTATATTCAACTCCGGCGTATGTGCCATTGCCATAAATTTCCATTGGGTCAAACTTTCCGGAACGATAAACCTGATTTTCACATTTCCTTTTTCATCTGTGCGTAAGTTTGGATAAAAGAAAGCGGTTTCTTGTAAATTTTTTCTTGCTTGAACTTGATTAAGTTTCTCTTGTCCTTTTTTTGTTGTTATAACAATGACACCGTTTGCACCTTGCGAACCGTACAATGCCGTAGCTCGGTCACCTTTTAAAGTATTTATGGATAATATATCATTAGGGTTTAGATTGTTTCCTTCCACTATTTCTCCATCTACAACATACAATGGTTGTAAACCACCTTCTAAGCTACTAGCACCTCGGATTGCAATACCTTTTGCACTACCAGCAAGATATTCTTCTTGTTTTACAAATGCGACTTCTGCAATTGGCTCTGCTTCAGCCAAACTGACATCTGCCTTAACATCAACAACACTTTCATTATGAGCTATGGATGCTTGATTTTTGTATCTCATTTTGTTTATATAACCCATTTGTGTGTAATGGTTCCAACCAAACCCAAACCAATTAAGTTCATCAAAAGCTAAATGGGTAGGGGAATAGTAATAAGTGTATGGGTTTTCTACCAATGGTGTGAGACTTGTAGTACTAAAACTTCGGTAAGTGTACCAGTTACTGTAACGGGAATAGTTACTGTAATTGGGCAGAGGAAAATGTAAACTATGGGGTTTGAATTGGTCGAGGGAAGCGTCGTACATTCCTGCTACCATTTCGGCAAGAAATTGGTCTTTGCCCTTACCGCTTACAGTTAATTCCCAATTTTCTTCTTGTCCGGGTTGAAGTTTATTGCGTAGGGTAGAAGTGGTAATTTGTAGTGAATGGTCAGCTTTTGGCACATATAGAGTCAAAGTTCCTGCTTGGGCAGTATTGTATTTTCCATAATAGTAATGTATAAATATGTTTCCTCTGTGTTTTTCTTCTATTGGGAAATTTAGCTTTTTGACTTGATTGTTTAGTTCAACCAATTGACTTTTTATTATTTTTCCGTCTACTTCTAGTTGAATTAAAACAGTAGAATTATCAGTAGCTGAGCTAAGCTGAAGTTCTGCTATTTCACCAGGTTGAAAACTATTTTTAGTTAAATCAATAGAAAATAATTCGTTATCTACTGGGTTTTGTTTTTCTTTTTGGTAGAGATAAACCAATTTCTCATAAGGAATGGTATCTTTTTCATCTTGAATCCATGCTTTTAAGATGTAGTATCCTTCCTGCCAATTTTGTGTATTTACATTTAGGGATTTGGATAAGTGGGTGTCAAATGAACTGTTGAGTAATGTTTTCCCTTTTTCCCAATTTTCTTTTTCTTTCTCATTTCCATAAGGTTCGTTTGGAAAATACTGAATGAATTCATGTTTTGAATAAAGTTGATAAGAAGGTTTTTGTAAGGGAGAATTTCTCAAAATACGGTTTGGAGGATTGATTTTTGTTAAAGTAATTTGTCCTTTTGCCGGAGCGAATTGCCCATTTAGATTTTCAGTTTGAATGTTTAATGAATCTAGTTGAGAAATTTCAACCCGATCACTTAAAGGAATTTCTAATTTGTAACGTAAATCACCTATTGTGACAGATTGTTCGGCACTTCGGGTTTCTCCATTAATATCGGTGATATCTACTGCAATTCGGTAGGTATAGGTTCGGGCTTCTTTGTCATTACTCTTGGGAGCAGGCTTTGCATGGAATGGAACTTCAAATTTACCTTCTTTATCTGTAATTGTCTCTCCATGTATAATTTCTTCTGAAGATGAGCGCTGTGGATAATGTCCACGTTTCCACCAAGGCCAATAAGGAAAAATCTCTTGACGGTAAACCCGATAAACAACTTTTGCATTGTCAACATTGGCACCGGAAAAAGAAGTAGCATTACCTTTTGTGATGATCTCTTCATTTAATTTATAGACTTCTTTTATTTCATTAAACGTGACTTCAAATTTTGGTCGTTTGTATTCCTCTACACTGAAGTAGTGACTTCCATCTGCATCTTGTAAATGATACTGACCGGTAAGTCCGCCATTGGGTAAAACAAATTCACCGGAAATAGATCCAAAATCATTAGTTGTTAAATCTAAAGTGGTAATTTTTTCATGATTTGGATCAAATAAAGAAATACTTCGTTTTTTATTTTTTAGTACCTGTTTTTTATCATCATTAGTATGTTCTAGAACAATGGCTTTGAAGTAAATTGTTTGTCCGGGTCGATAAATGGAGCGATCACTGAAAAATTGAGTTTGAACATAGGATTCTCTTTCATTGTATCTAGCATTATAAAAGTTATTTCCATAACTGATTTCTTCACCTTGAATTTTAAAGGTGTAACTTACATAACGTTCAAGAGGGGCGTTTAGGGTAATGATACCATTTGAATTAGTAGTGATAGTATTTTTTAGTTTTAATTCTCTTTGAACTTGCTCATAAACTTCTACTTTTTGGTTAGGGACAGGTTTTCCGCTGATGCGCTCTGTTACCAATAAATCTTTGTCTCGAAATATAATGGAATAAGGACTGACATTTACCAAGTTATAATCAAGATTAAAACCTTCTGAGTTGACTTGAAATAATTCACTGTTGGAGGCAAAAATGATGAATTGTCCACTTGGTAATTCATCTAATTTTCCCAAAGTAGAGTGAGACTGATAATCATCAAAACGATGTAAATCTATTTTGCCATTTTTTACTAAAGTTAGGTTTTGAAAAATGTCATCAAGCGTAGCTTGTCTATTTTTATCATTTGCTTGTCTAAGTTTAGAAATTAAAGCATTATAGTTTTTGCTGTACTTAAAAATTTTATAGTAGAGTTTATCTAAATTTTGATGAGAGATAAACATCGGATTGCTTTGTTTGGTAGGTAAATAATTTTCTAGAGTGATGGAAAAATTAGCAGCAGTAATATTTTTTTTGCCTTTTTCAGCATTTAATTTTAGTGGTGATTGAGGGTATTTTGCTATAATTTCATCAAAATAACGTATCGCCTTCTCGAATGATTCTTTTTGTTTCTTATCATCATTTTCAACTGATATAAAATCCTTGTTTTTATAAAAATTAGCAATTTCTAGGAGTAAATAAGCAGTGTAGTTCGTATTGGGGAATTGCTGTTCGAGTTCCAATAATTTTTGTTCGAATTTCTCATCATTTATTGTAGTTCGATTGTATTTTAATAATTCTAATTGATTGTATAACAGTGCTTCTTGATTATTATTTTTAGTGTGAAATTCAATTAAATCAGTATAAATTTTTTGAGTAAGTTCTTGTTTTTTCTTTTCATCTTGTTCATCATAATTATAACCATAATAGGAATCTTGCTCATTTTTGAAAAAATTCAAAGCTCTATGCGCCAGTAAGTCGTACAGTGAAGGTCTTAAATACTCAGTTTCATCAGCTTTAACCAATAGATAATTCCAATTTTTAATGGACTCATTTTGAAGCTGTTTTGTATTTTCAAGTGCTTTTAAATATAAATTGGATGAACTTTTCTGAAATTGACTTTCTGTCCAAAACCGAAAATCTTCAGAAGTAACATCAGCGACTTCCGTTCGTTCATTTATCTCCCACTGATTTTCTTGATAATAATTTTGATAAAGTTCAGCCAATATGGATTGTAATATGGCTTTTTCTACGAGATTTGCTTTGGCAATTTCGCTTTTGAATTTCTCTATGATTTCCAGTTCAAAATCATCTTCATCACTTGTAATGACCATAATTTTTGATTGGTACAACAAAGCACGAATGATTTGTTGACCATTTTTTTCTTTTTTTGCCTGCGAATAAATTTCATCAACCAAAGGAAAGACTGATTTTAAAAGTCCGTCTGTTTCTTTTTTTTCAATTTCAATCCATTTGGAAGAATAATCAAATTTTTGTGCCATGCTAAAAGTTGAAAATAGAATTAGAATTAAGATGATTTTATATTTCATGAAATAGAATTTTCTATAAAGATGCAATTTACAATTTAATGGTTGGATTAGATGAGTGTTTTTAATTAGATTTCTGATTGTGAGTTTCTTCATCTATATTTGTATTAATTAAAAATAAAAGTCAATAAAAAATGAAAAAAATAGTTGTAGCAATTGTTTTATCAATTGGTTTTATAGGTTGTAAACAAGAAGTTAAAAATATAGAGGTTGTAGAGGAGTCAATGGAAGTTGTAGATATAAGTCAATATGAATCTTTTGGAGATGAAATTTCTGCTGACGGTCTTATTTCTACAAATGAAATGATGGAGAAATACAATCAAATGGCTGTGGGAGATTCGTTGGAAATTACCTTTCAAGGGAAAGTTAACTCTATTTGCCAAACCAAGGGTTGTTGGATGAAGGTAGATTTGGGTGAGCTGGAAACAGAGTCATTTGTTAAGTTTAAAGATTATAGTTTTTTCGTACCAATGGATGCGGATGGTGCAGATGCAATTGTAAAAGGAATAGCCTACAAGGAGGAAACTTCTGTCGAGGAATTGCAACATTATGCTAAAGACGCAGGTAAGTCAGAAGAGGAAATTACGGCAATTACTACGCCAAAGGTAGAATATACATTTATGGCGGATGGCGTTCTTTTAAAGAAGAAAGGTTAAAATTGAGACTTTATCAATTTGTATTGCTAATAGGGTTAAGTTTTATTGGTTGTGAAAAAGAGCAGTCAGTAGAAACTATGTCTGATAGTCAGTTTCAGGAAGTTTATCAAATGTCAGAAATGGCAATTTTGATGGAGAGTTATTATACTCAGCTTGAATTCATTCGACAAAAAGTAATGGATAATGAAGATATTGGTGGTTACCCAATTAGTTTCAGTAAGATTTATAGAGCTGAAATGACACCTACTTTTGAGCGAAATGAAGAATTTAAACAACGTGCTGATTTATTTTTGAAAGAAACTGAATTACTGTACAAATCTTCAAATAAATCAAAAATAGAACTTTACAATAATGCTGTAAACAGTTGTATAGAATGTCATAAGTCAGATGCCGGATGTATTGGTCCTGTGAAAAGGATTCAGAAACTACAGATTAAAGATTTTTAGTTTTGAACTCAGTCAAAATAATTTTTATATTTTCATAAGTAAGTGGAAATATAGTTGGTATTTCTTCTTGTTTTTTCCACTCAACACTATCAATACCTTCCTCAGTTTGAGGGGTTAGCGATTCGTTTCCCTCATACAACATGTCATACCAGTAAGTTGATTTTAGACAGAGTTTTTTATCAAAATAAATATGGTACGTATTGGCAATGAATCCATTTAACTGTAAATTAGAAATTCCACATTCTTCCTCAACCTCACGCAAAGCCGCAATTTCAGTAGTTTCACCTTTTTCTACTTTTCCTTTTGGTAAGTCCCATTTGCCCAAACGATAAATGAAAAGCAATTCATCATTTGTGTTTTTTACAATACCTCCAGCTGCTTCCAAGTAGTAAAAATGAGTCTTGAAATTATTCCAAAGTTTATTTAAGTCAGAACAATAAAGATTAATTTTTTCAATAGAAGGCTCTCTAAGAATAGTCAATGTTTCATCAAACTGATTTTTTGAAGTAAATTTTAATGATTTATAACCGTCCAAGGGTTTTTCAGATAAAATTAGAAACTTTTCATTATAAAAAACTTTGTACATTTGAAACCGTTTGAAAACAAAGATAATCAAAAATTCACACGACTATGAATGTAAACATTTCTAACACTCGGTTTTCTAAAAATCAAAAAGACGCATTTGAATTTCTATCTGATATGAACAATTACCGTCAGCTAATGCCGGATGACACTAAGTCTTTTGATATACATGAATCGGGAAATGGCTTCTCTGTTCAGATTGGAAATTTGCCAAAAGTTGGGATGAAATTAAAGGAATCTACACCCAGTAGTCAATTGCTTTTTGAGTCACCCTCACCAAATTTTGAATATTATTTGACCATAGATATTACTTCGGTAGATGATTCAAGGTCAGATGTTTCATTAAATTTTGATGGAAAATTTAATATGATGATTGAAATGATGGCAAAAGGACCTCTGACGAACTTCATCAATACAATTGCTGAGAAATTAAAAACGGTTTAAACTACTTCAAATCAGAAAAATACTTCCTTTTTTTGATAAAATACTGAAAAGGAATAAATTTTTTGGAATAATACTTTTTCATTCCCGGTTTTCTTTGTTTGGAATAATAGTGGAGTTTTCTATAAAAACTGAAATGAGATTTTACAATTGCCCATAAATGTGGGAAACCTTCATAGAATAGAAAAACTATTCCGGTAACCCCATCTAAACTTAAACGGGTAAAAATTAATGGAAAAATATTTCCTTTGGGTAAATGTTTTACTAACATCCAAAGGCTGTTTCTGAAATTTAGAAATGTTTTTTTAGGGTTACTATTTTTAAGCGTTCCACCACCCAAATGGTACACAGTAGACGTACCACAATAGTAAACTTTTTTTCCTAAATTGTTGATCCGCCAACAAAGATCTATTTCCTCCATGTGTGCAAAAAATCTTTCATCAAATCCACCTGAACTAGTAAAATCAGAAGTTCTGATAAAAAAACAAGCACCGCTTGCCCAAAAAGTTTGAACAGTGTCATCATACTGCCCGGTGTCTTCCTCTAATGTCCAAAAAATACGCCCACGACAATATGGATAACCATAATTGTCTATAAATCCACCTCCGGCACCGGCATATTCGAAATGAGTTGGCTGTTTGTAGTCCAATATTTTAGGCTGGGCAATGGCTATTTCATTATTTTCTTTAAATAATTGTTGAATTGGAATTAACCAGTTTTTAGAAACTTCCACATCAGAATTAAGTAAGCAAAACAACTCGTAATTTTCTTGATTTTGAATTTTCTTGATACCTTCATTATACCCTTTTGCATAACCAAAATTAGCTTTGTTTTTTATGATTTTTACAGATGGAAAATTTTGTTTTATAAATGAAATAGAGTCATCGTCAGAAGCATTGTCAATCACGTAAATATCAGCATTTTGAGAATACTCTACAACCGAAGGTAAAAACTCTTCGAGTAGCTTTTCTCCATTCCAGTTGAGTATGGCAACGGCGGTTTTCAATAGTCGATTCCTTTTTTATATTTCCAACGTTTGTGACTCCACAGCCAATTATCCGGGTTTTTCTGGATGGTAGTTTCTAGTTTTTCAAAAAAAGAATCTACAATTTCCATTTCTTCAAATTCACCTGATTTGGGTGTAATTCGTTCAAAAGTTGTGTGATAATAACCTTGTTTTGTCTTGACGGTATTACAGTAAATAATTGCCATGTCCAACTTTCTAGCGATTTTATCAAAGGCGGAGAAAACAGGTGTTTGTTGATTTAGAAAATTTATATCGTATTGAATGTGTGTTCTTTTGGGACTTTGGTCGGCAATGAATAAATAAGTAGTATCGCCATCATTGGGTTGAGAAAGCATATATCGTGCTGTTTTTTTCATTTCCAAAGAAATTGTCCCAAATTTAGAACGCATATTGTTGATTTTTTCATTCCAAAAACGATTGTAAATATGATGGTAAATAGCAACCGTTTTTTTACTGGGTAAATGTTTTCTTGTCCCAATATACCATTCCCAATTAAAAATATGCCCCGTCATGAGCATTACATTTTTTCCTTCTTTTTTGCATTCCTCAAATAGTGCTAAATTAGAATAAGTATAGCGTTTGTCTAGTGTTTTTTGTTGAATGGAAAATGCTTTTAATGTTTCTATGAGATAATCGGCAAAGTTTTTATAAAATTTCTTTTGAATGGATTTGATTTCGGTTTCAGATTTTTTTGGAAATGAGTTTTTTAAATTTTGGTAAATGACCTTTCGTCTATAACCAATGATATAATTTGAAAGTATATACAAAAACCAAGAAAATAGGTATAAAATACGCATAGGAAGAAGTGAAATTCCATAAATGATTGCGTAAAATATATGATTCATTTGTGTAAATGATTAATTAGAAACATCAAATTTAAGGCATTCTTGCCAAATGTTTTCAGTAGGAGGAGGGGCTGTAATTTTAATTTTTTCTTTTTTCACAGGGTGAGTAAACTCGATTTCTCTTGCGTGAAGAGAAATACTGCCGTTTGGATTAGAACGTTTGGCTCCATATTTTAAATCTCCTTTTATGGAATGACCTATAAAGCTCAATTGAGAGCGAATTTGATGAGATCGTCCTGTAAATAAATCTACTTCTACTAATGTGTAATTGTCCAGAAAATTCACCACCTTATACTCTAAAATAGCTTTTTTTGCATTAGGAGTTTCTTTGGTGAAAACAGTTGTTTTATTATTTTTTTGATTTTTACGAAGAAAATGTTCCAACCGTTCAAATTGCTTTCTAGGTTTTCCCTCTACAATAGCCCAGTAGGCTTTTTGTACTTCTCTTGTTTTAAACATTTCATTCATCCGACTAAGTGCTTTACTTGTTTTGGCAAAAATCAAGATACCACTTGTAGGGCGGTCTAAACGATGAATCAATCCCAAATATACATTTCCAGGTTTATGATCACGTATTTTAATGAAACTTTTTAGTGAATCAATGATTGGAATATCTCCGGTATGGTCACCTTGAGCCAACTCCCCGGCTTTTTTATTGACAATAAGTAAATGATTATCTTCAAATAATATTTCAGGAGTGTAATTCAATTGAATAAATTTGAAATGAATTAATATTGTTCGTTTTCATTAGGAAAGTTCACGTTTTTCACATCGTTAACGTATTGTTGAACAGCACCTGTAATTTCTTCATAAAGATTTAAATACCGCCGTAAAAATTTAGGATTAAATTCATGAGTCATCCCCAACATATCATGTACAACCAGTACTTGTCCATCACAGTGTGACCCCGCACCAATCCCAATGGTTGGTACAGAAATACTATCTGTAACTTTTTTTGCTAAACTAGCTGGAATTTTCTCCATAACAACAGAAAAAACACCTAATTCTTCTAGTAATTTAGCATCTTTCATTAATTTTTCAGCTTCTACGTCTTCTTTAGCACGAACTTTATACGTTCCAAATTGATAAATGGACTGTGGAGTTAAACCAAGATGTCCCATGACCGGAATCCCTGCATTGATGATTCGTTTTATAGATTTCTCAATTTCAATTCCTCCTTCTAATTTTACAGCATGAGCACCAGATTCTTTCATTATTCGGACTGCAGAATCCAAGGCACGTTGTGGATCTGATTGATAAGTTCCAAACGGTAAATCTACTACTACCAAAGCTCTTGAAGCACCTCTTACAACAGACTGAGCATGATAAATCATTTGGTCTAATGTGATAGGTAGAGTAGTTTCATGTCCTGCCATAACATTAGAGGCAGAGTCACCTACCAAAATAATATCAACACCACCGGCATCTACCATTTGTGCAATCGTAAAATCATACGAAGTAAGCATAGAAATCTTTTCTTGAGACTTCATACTCCGTACAGTTTCAGTTGTTATTCTTTTTATTTCTTTATTGACAGACATTGTCCTCTAATTTTCGGCTAAGATAGGGTTAATTCGTTGTAATGTATTACTTTTGCAAAGCCAAATTTATACTTATGAAAATTACAGTAGTAGGAACAGGTTATGTAGGACTAGTTACAGGAACTTGCTTTGCCGATGTGGGAATAGAAGTGATTTGTGTCGATATAGATACAAATAAAATAGAAAAACTAAAAAACGGGATTATTCCAATATATGAACCGGGTTTAGAAAAATTGGTTCAGAGAAATTATGAGAATGGTCGTTTAAAGTTTACTACAGATTTAGGAGAAGCTATTCAGGGAAGTGAAGTGGTTTTCATTGCGGTAGGAACTCCTCCGGGTGAAGACGGTTCAGCAGATTTAAGTTATGTTTTGGGCGTTGCTAAAGAGGTAGGAGAGAAAATGACCGACTATCTTGTAGTGGCAACAAAAAGTACAGTTCCTGTAGGAACAGGAAAGAAAGTCAAAGCTGAAATAGAAAAAGCACTTCAATCTAGAAATGTTAACTTAGAATTTTCCGTAGCTTCAAACCCTGAGTTTTTAAAAGAGGGAGCAGCGGTAGAAGACTTTTTGAAGCCAGATAGAATTGTGATTGGAACAGAAGACAAACGAGCAGAAGAATTTATGCAACGTTTGTACAAGCCGTTTCAGTTAAGCGGTGAACGGATTGTTTATATGGATATTCCTTCTGCCGAAATGACCAAATACACAGCTAATGCCATGTTGGCAACAAAAATTAGTTTTATGAATGATATTGCTAATTTATGTGAGCGAGTAGGAGCAGATGTAAATATGGTACGGAGAGGAATAGGCTCTGACCCTAGAATTGGAAACAAATTCATCTATCCGGGAGTAGGGTATGGGGGGTCTTGTTTCCCAAAAGATGTAAAAGCCATCATCCGAACAGCAAAGCAATATGATTATGAATTAAGAGTACTTCAAGCGGTAGAAGATGTAAATGATAACCAAAAATATGTTTTGGTAGATAAGGTGAAAAAGCATTTTGGTGAAGATTTGACAGGAAAAACATTTGCTATGTGGGGATTGAGTTTCAAACCTAATACAGATGATATGCGTGAAGCTCCATCATTGGTGATTATAGATGAGTTAAAAAAACTAGGAGCAGAAGTAAAAGCATATGATCCGGTGGCAATGGAGCATGCCAAAGAGTTTTATTTAGGAGATAAGATTACTTACTGTAAAGATGCATACGAAGCATGTAATGAAGCTGATGCTTTGCTTTTAGTTACAGAGTGGGTAGAATTTAGAATGCCAAGTTGGGATGTAATTTCAAAACTTCTAAAAAATAAAGTGGTTTTTGATGGACGAAATATTTATGATACAAAATATTTAGCCGAACAAGAATTTACGCACTACTCAATCGGTATTGGAGAAAAATAGTCAGAATGGATTATACAAAAACAATTTTAATTACAGGAGGAGCCGGATTTATAGGTTCACATGTCGTTCGTGAGTTTGTGAAAACGTATTCTGATTATTTAATTATAAATTTAGATGCACTGACCTATGCCGGAAATTTAGAAAATTTAAAAGATATAGAATCTGAGCCTAATTATAAATTTATAAAAGTTGACATTACAAATGAGGAACAGATTTTATCTGTTTTTGAACAATACAAACCCAATGGTGTAGTTCATTTGGCAGCTGAATCACATGTAGATAGGTCAATCACATCTCCTTTGGAATTTGTGAAAACAAATGTTTTGGGAACGGTTAATTTACTAAATGCAGCCAAAAAGGTTTGGAATGGGAATTTTGAAGACAAACGGTTTCATCATGTTTCAACTGATGAAGTATATGGAGCTTTAGGAGAAACAGGATTTTTCACAGAAGAAACTTCTTATGACCCACATTCACCTTACTCCGCTTCAAAGGCGAGTTCCGACCATTTTGTAAGAGCTTATGCCGACACCTATGGGCTACCTGTTGTTTTGACGAATTGTTCAAATAACTATGGTCCCAACCATTTTCCGGAGAAATTAATTCCACTTTGTATTCATAATATCATTAACAAAAAACCACTACCTATCTATGGAGATGGAAAATACACACGAGATTGGTTATATGTGATAGACCATGCAAAAGCAATTAACTTAGTTTATCATAAAGGAAGACTAGGAGAAAGTTATAATATTGGAGGGTTTAATGAATGGCAGAATATTGATTTGATAAAGGAACTTTGTCGACAAATGGATGTAAAATTAGGACGAGAACAAGGTGAAAGTGAGCAGCTTATCACTTTTGTGAAGGACAGACCAGGGCATGATTTACGTTATGCTATAGATGCTTCAAAAATTCATGAAGAATTGGGTTGGAGTCCAACTGTGACTTTTGAGCAAGGACTGGGTCTAACAATTGATTGGTATTTACAAAATCAGGAATGGCTAAATCATGTAACCAGCGGAGACTATCAGCACTATTATAAAAAGCAATATAGTTGAAAAGTTAAGAAGTAAAAAAATGATAAAAGGAAAAATGAACTTAAATGAGGAACGTATCTAACCTTTTGACTGCTTAAACTATTTAATAAAGAAAAAAATGAAAGGTATAATACTCGCAGGAGGCTCTGGAACACGACTTTATCCACTGACTATTTCGGTAAGTAAACAGTTGATGCCGGTATATGACAAACCAATGATTTACTATCCATTGTCAACTTTGATGTTGGCAGGGATTCGTGAAATTTTGATTATCACAACACCACAAGATTCAGAAGCATTTCAGAGATTATTAGGAGACGGAAGTCAGGTTGGATGTAAATTTGAGTACAAAGTACAGCCAAGTCCAGATGGTTTGGCACAGGCGTTTGTCATAGGTAAGGAGTTTATTGGTGATGATTCGGTAGCATTGGTTTTGGGGGACAATATTTTTTATGGAACCGGACTAAGAGCATTACTTCAAAGTAAAACAAATGTAAAAGGAGGTTGTGTTTTTGCATATCAAGTATCTGCCCCTGAGAGATATGGCGTTGTTGATTTTGACAAGAATTTCAAAGCACTATCCATTGAAGAGAAGCCACAAAAACCAAAATCAAATTATGCAGTTCCCGGGCTATATTTTTATGACAATAGAGTAGTGGAGTTTGCCGAAAACTTAGAGCCATCTCCAAGAGGAGAGTTAGAAATTACTGACATTAACAAAATATACCTTGAAAAAGGTGAGTTAGAAGTTGGAATCATGGGACGTGGAACTGCTTGGTTAGATACCGGAACCTTTGATTCACTACATGAAGCATCAGAGTTTGTGAAAATTATTGAAAAACGACAAGGATTTAAAATCAGTTGTATAGAAGAAATTGCCTATCGACTTGGTTTTATAGA
>JBKEAG010000021.1:0-5193 GCA_047972025.1 Moheibacter sp. | reverse complement strand
TCAATTTCCCCAACCGAAGCGGTTAAGTCAACATCAAAGAAACGGTTTAAGTTTCGGATGATTGACAATTTAGACAATGGTGGTACAATGCTGTAATTTTCGTAGTTGAAAAATTCATTTCCAAAGCCACGAACTGACGTGTAGTCAACTGCGTGTGCACCTACCGTAATAGCCCAAGGGTCTCTTTTGTTTTGGGCATTTAAAACAGTACTGCTCAAAAACAATACCATTAGCGTGGTTAATAATAGATTAAACTTTTTCATTATCAAATATTTAGTGTTTTACTTTTAATTAATTTATAACACAATCCAAGCGCAAATTTATGAATTCTTTATGATTCTATCCAAATCTCTTTTTAAATCTTTTCCTTTTATGGTTTCCCGTTTATCATAAATTTTCTTTCCTTTTGCTAAATATATTTTCATCTTAGCAAGTCCTTTCTGATTGATATACAGATTTGTAGCGATTATTGTGAGTCCTGATTCTTTGGTTTTTCTTTCTAGTTTTTTTAACTCAATTTTTTTTAATAATAATTTTCTATCGCGTCTTGTTTTATGATTAAAGTGAGTCCCCCAGTCGTATTCATCTATATACATATTTATAATGTACAGTTCCCCGTCTTTAAACTGGCAAAAACTTTCTGTTATACTCGCTTTTCCCATTCGGATGGACTTTATCTCTGTACCATACAATTGTATTCCGGCATCATAACCATCTATAAGTTCGTACTCAAAACGAGCTCTTTTATTCTTTATGTTTACTTCTACTTGTGCTTTCAAATCATCTTAAAATATTCGTACCTTTGCATCCGATTTAAAATTAGTAAAAATGTTGACTGTATCTAATCTGTCGTTACAATTCGGTAAACGGGTTTTGTTTGACGAAGTTAATATAAAATTCACAAACGGCAATTGTTATGGAATAATTGGGGCAAATGGTGCCGGAAAATCTACTTTTCTAAAAATTTTATCAGGTGAAATTGATCCGACCTCAGGTCATGTTTCTTTGGAAAAGGGTAAACGGATGTCTGTTTTGGAACAGGATCACTTTAAATATGACGAATTTACCGTTTTAGACACAGTTTTACGTGGTAACGAAGTTTTGTATAAGATCAAAGAAGAAATGGATGCGCTTTATGCCAAACCTGACTTTTCTGAGGAAGATGGAATCAAAGCAGGAGAATTAGGAGTGCAATATGAAGAAATGGGTGGGTGGAATGCCGAGTCTGATGCTTCTACATTGCTATCAAATGTAGGAATTGCCTCTGAGATACACTATACTCTGATGGGAGATTTGGATAATAAAGCCAAAGTTCGAATCTTATTAGCTCAGGCCTTATTTGGAAGTCCTGATGTGTTGATTTTGGATGAACCTACTAATGAATTGGACGTTTATACCATTTCATGGTTAGAAGATTTTCTAGCAGATTATGAAAATACAGTGATTGTCGTATCACATGACCGCCATTTTCTAGATGCTGTTTGTACCAATATTTGTGATTTGGACTTTAGTAAGATGAATATGTATTCGGGTAATTATTCATTTTGGTACCAATCTTCTCAATTGGCAGCAAAACAAAGAGCACAGCAAAACAAAAAAGCAGAAGAGAAGAAAAAAGAATTGCAAGAGTTTATCATGCGTTTTAGTTCCAATGTTGCAAAGGCAAAACAAGCAACAGCACGGAAAAAAATGTTGGATAAATTAAATGTAGAAGACATAAAACCATCCTCACGTCGGTATCCTGCGATTATTTGGGAACAGTCGCGTGATGCCGGTGACCAGATTTTAGAAATTAATGGACTTTCAGCTTCAGTTGACGGAGAAGTCTTGTTTAAAAATGTTAATTTAAATCTAAAGAAAGGAGATAAAATTGGTGTGTTTTCTAGAAACTCCAAGGCAGTTACACAATTCTTTGAAATAATTTCAGGAAACACAGAAGCAGATTCCGGTAATTATAATTGGGGGGTTACTACAACACAGGCGTATTTGCCGTTAGACAATACAGATTTCTTTAAAGAAGATATAAATTTGGTAGACTGGTTACGCCAATATACTGACTCTGATGAGGAACGACATGAAGAATATATGCGCGGTTTTTTGGGTAAAATGTTATTTTCCGGAGAGGAAGCACTGAAAAAGTCCTCTGTTTTATCAGGAGGAGAAAAAATGCGTTGTATGTTTTCACGAATGATGTTACTGAGAGCAAATGTTTTGTTGTTTGATGAACCAACAGGGCACTTGGATTTAGAATCAATTACAGCTTTGAACAATTCACTTCAAAACTTTAAAGGAACAATTTTGATGGCATCACATGACCATGAATTGATTGAAACCGTTTGCGATAGAATTATAGAACTAACACCAAATGGACTTATTGATCGTTACATGACCTATGATGAATTTCTAGAAGATAAAAAGGTAAAAGAACTGAAAGCAGAGATGTATAGGTAGTATCTTACCAAGTGTGTAAAGTTAAAAATCGAAGGTTGAACCCCTCGATAGTTTAGTTTACACACTTTATGGGATAGTGTCTTATACTGCTTTAATTCTCCGCATCATAATAGAGTTTATAGAATTTCTTCCCTTCTTCATCTGTCCCTTGCTCTATCATACTTCTATTTCCGTGTACATAAATATGAAAATTCTTGTCTAATTTTATAATGCTTTTGAAAAATCGACTTTGTTTTTTAACTGCATTTTTAGAAATTTCAAAATGGTCATTTAAATCCACTTCATAAACCTCTTCAAATCGTTTTTTATAATCATCAAAACTTTGTTTCAACTCTTCTTGTCCCAATACTTTATCTGTAAAATCATTTAGCTCAAAGGTGTCACTTTCTTTGAAAAATTTCATAGATTTATTGAGCAAATCAACTTGATCCACTTTACTCACCTCAAACTCTTCCGGCAATTTATCCATCACATAACTTTTGCATAGATTCAGTGTATTTTCAGTATCAAAATACTCATCTTGCCGCTGAATGATTCCCAAAAACTCATCTGTCCATACACCAACTTCATCTCCTTTACTATTGTCCACACAACTCATCACATACCCATCCTCTTCTTCAACATTAAAGATCAGGCACCCTTTTTCAACTTTAGAAAGCAAAGCACCTTCTTCTGTCCACACATCATAACTATTCTCATTTGGCACTATTTTCAGTAAACGCTCCTTTGTTTCAGATTTAAAAATTCCTATCGCCTGCGTATTTATTCCCTCTACTATGGCATCCGGAAAAAAGACAACGAAAAGCTCTCCCCCTTTTACCTTTGGGTTTGCACTTACGTTATAAAGTTTTTCAGCAATTTTTATAGAATTTTGAAAAAGCTGAGTTGGTTCTTCAAAAATAGTTTTCACTGCTTCATACACCGCATTCCCACCTTCTCTTTCTGTAAGTTGAAACTGAAAATACTCCTCTGTTTTAAAGGATTTTAGAAAAAAACTAAAAAGTGTTTCGGCTAAGTCTGTTGGATAAAAAGTAAGTGTTTTGGAAAGATGAAGCCCTTCTTCTAACGACCTATTTCCTACACGGTGAATGACCAGGTCAAAAGTTTCATCTGGATTTACGAAGTGCATAATTTTGAATTAATGATTTTAACTGAAAACAAAAAAGCAATCAACTATCAGACGTCAATTGCTTACCCTTTGTGACCTCGGCAGGATTCAAACCTGCAACCTTCTGAGCCGTAATCAGATGCGCTATTCAGTTGCGCCACGAGGCCCTAAAATTGGACTGCAAATATAGAAATTCTTTCCATTCTCACCAAATTCTTTAAATTGCATTCATGAAAAAAGTACACCTTTTATTGTTTTCTCTAGCTACACTTACATTTATCACTTGTAAAAAGGATTCTAATGAATTAATTGCTAAAATTCCAACCTCAAAATTTCTATATCTTGAGAAAATGACATGGATTGAAAGTGCTGAATCTCTCACTTTAGAATCAAATGGAAAAAAACTAAACTTTGCTTTAGATGAGTTGCCTCTTAAGTCTGCAATGGTGGTTCCTACTTCCGTTATTGCTTATATGGATGAGTTAGGATTAACGGAGAAAATTACCGGAATTAGTCAATCGGATTATGTTTTCAATCCTAAAATTCATTCGTTAATTCATGAAAATAAAATAGCAAAGATTGGTTCTTTTAATGAAATTTTTATTGAGAATGTTTTACTCCATAAACCTGATATATTTATTTCAACGTCTAGCCCTACTTTGGCAAAATACCATGAATTACTTCAAAATAAAGGAGTTAAAATTCTACTAATAGATGAGTACGAGGAGCTTACTCCACTTGCAAAAGCTGAATATATAAAAATAGTCGGAAAGCTGTTTGGTAAAGAAAATGAAGCAAATCAACGGTTTCTAGAAATTGAAAAAAATTATCTAGAAATTCAATCTACAGTTAAAGAAAAAACAAATAATAAACCTTCTGTTTTTGTCAATCAAATTTATGGAGATGTTTGGTACATGCCTGGTGGAAAAAGTTTTCAGTCTTTGCTTATCCAAGATGCCGGGGGTAATTATTTATGGAAAATAGACAGTAGTACAGGCTCATTAAATTTATCTTTTGAGTCCGTCTTTGAAAAAGCCAATGATGCTAATTTTTGGATAAATGCAGGAGATTACCCTTCTAAAAAGGCACTGTTGGCGACTTATCCGAACTACGAATGGTTTGCTGCATACAAAAATGGAAATATCTACAATTGGAATAAGCGCATGAATGAAAAAGGAGCTAATGACTATTTTGAAACGGGTGTTGTAAGACCTGATTTGGTTTTAAAGGATTTGGCTTCTATTTTTCATCCTGATTTTTTCCCGAAACATGAATTATTTTTCTATAAAAAATTAGAATAATTCTGATTTGAATTGTTCCAAAAAGCGAATATCATTTTCGGTATAAAGGCGAATATCTCCAATCTGATAAAGCAACAATGCTATTCTTTCAATCCCCATTCCAAATGCAAATCCTGTATATTCTTCCGGATCAATATTTACATTTTTCAGTACATTTGGGTCAACCATTCCACAACCCATAATTTCTAACCAACCCGTTCCTTTTGTTATCCGGTAATCCGTTTCTGTTTCTAACCCCCAATATACATCTACCTCAGCACTTGGTTCTGTAAATGGAAAGTAAGATGGACGCAATCGAATCTTTGACTTTCCAAACAAAGCCTCTGTAAAGTA
>JBKEAG010000206.1:0-19297 GCA_047972025.1 Moheibacter sp. | reverse complement strand
CAAATAATAAGCGAAGAATTATATGGCAACCCAAATCAATCACTTATTAGTAATGAATTTAAAGTTGGACTCCCTACAAGTTTACACCTCAATGCCAGTAAAAAGATGAGGGAAAACCAATACCTCAGTCTCAATGTAATTCAACGAACACCCATCTATGAAAATAGTCTAAAACGAAGCAATATCATTAACGCATCCTATCTGGTCAGCAAACAACATATTGCTTACGGTGGTTCAATGTCTGTTTATGAGTACAAAAACATTCAGTTCGGGGCGTTTTTCCGATATGGTCCTTTAGTTATTGGAAGTGAAAATGTTTTACCGTTTATCATTCCTCACCCTAAAGTACATGGAACTGATTTTTATATCGGACTAAAACTCTATCCTTTCAAAAGCAATGCAATTAAAAGTCGTAGCCGAGAAAAATGTTGGTGTGACTAAGAGTATTTCAGTTTTTTGTTATATACTATAATATATGTTTTTCTGCGTGATAAGAAGATCGCACAAGTGGACCACTCTCCACATGGCGAAATCCTAAATCCTTAGCAAAAACCTCATATGCTTTAAATTGTTCAGGAGTTATAAATTCCTTTACAGGTAAGTGTTTTTTTGTTGGTTGCAAATATTGTCCTAAAGTAATGATATCAACCTTTGCATTTCGCACATCTTGAATTGTTTCAAAAACCTCATCATCCGTTTCGCCCAAACCAAGCATCACACCCGTTTTTGTTCTAGGTTGTCCTTGCTCTTTCAGGTAACGAAGTACTTCTAAACTCCGTTCATACTTTGCTTGAATCCGTACTTCACGAGTCAAACGTTTTACCGTTTCCATATTGTGTGAAATTACTTCTGGAGTAACTTCTAAAATCCGGTCAAGCATTTTGGTATTCCCCTGAAAATCAGGAATCAAAGTCTCCATCGTAGTTCCGGGGCTAATTCGCCGAACAGCTCCAATTGTTTCCGCCCAAATGATAGAACCCATATCTTTTAAATCGTCGCGATCAACAGAGGTTAAAACAGCATGTTTGATGTTCATTAACTTGATAGAGCGTGCCACTTTTTCCGGCTCTTCCCAATCAACCTGCTCTGGTCTTCCTGTTTTTACGCCACAAAATCCACAAGAACGCGTACAAATATTCCCCAAAATCATAAACGTAGCAGTACCTTCGCCCCAACATTCACCCATATTTGGACAACTACCACTTTGGCAAATCGTATTGAGTTTATACTTATCTACCACATCACGAAGTTCTCTGTGCTTTTTGCCTGTTGGTAATTTCACCCGTAGCCACTGTGGTTTCTGTACTCTTCCGTCTTCTTTGATGATTGCTTCCATACGAATTGCAAATTTACGAATCCATCTTTAATTAAAATAATGCTTAATTTGGAATTGATTTCTGCCACTCCCAAGCAGTTCTCATACACTCAGATAGAGATGTCTCAGGTTTCCATTCTAATTCAGCTTCAGCCAATCTATTGTCTGCAAAAGCCTCAACGATGTCTCCTGTTCTTCTATCTACCAATTTGTAGTTCAGTTTCAAATCATTGGCTTCTTCAAACGATCTTACCACTTCCAAAACCGTAGAACCAATTCCTGTTCCTAGATTATAAATTTCTAAATGAGTTTTATTTTTCTTTTCAACTAAACGGGCTAAGGCTTTTACATGTGCGTCTGCTAAATCACAAACATAAATATAATCACGAATTGCCGTTCCGTCTCGTGTAGGGTAGTCACTTCCAAATACAGAAAGACACTCTCGTACTCCGGCTGCTGTCTGTGTTACAAACGGAACCAAATTATTGGGAACACCTTTTGGCAACTCACCGATTAAAGCTGTTGGATGCGCTCCAACCGGATTGAAATACCGAAGCGAAATTACATTTTTTTCAAATGATTGAACAAAATCCTCTAGTATTTCTTCACCCATTTGTTTAGTTTTCGCATAGGGTGACTCTGCTTTTTTTATTGGAGCAGTTTCATCAATCGGCATTTTATCAGCCTGCCCATAAACGGTACAAGAAGAACTAAAAATAAAATTATCTACTTTATATTTATTCATTGCTTCTAAAACATTGAGTAATCCCATTAAATTATTTTTATAATACATCAATGGTCTCTGAACGCTCTCTCCTACTGCTTTGTGTGCTGCAAAATGAATCACTCCATCTATTTTATGTGTTTGAAAGAACTCATCTACTAAATCTGCATTTTTTAAATCAATTTGTAAAAACTCAGGTTTTATTCCGGTTATTTCAGTAACTCTACCCAAAACAAAGAGTTCAGAGTTTGATAAGTCATCAATAATAACGACCTCATACCCCGCTTCTTGTAAAGCTACAACGGTATGTGAGCCAATGTACCCAAGTCCGCCTGTAACCAATACTTTTTTGTTCAATGGTTTAATTTTGAGGTTAAACATCTCACCTTGTCAAGGTTTTTTAATTTATCTGAAAAATTCTTTTACACCCGAAACGATATAGTTCAGTTGCTCATCATCTAATTCTGTATGCATCGGCAAGGAAATTACTTCTTCGATTAACTTATTGGTATTCGGAAAATCCACATCATTATAATTTCCGGTATCATACGCTTTTTGTTTACGTAGTGGAACGGGATAATAAATCATAGCCGGGATTCCTTTTGAGTCTAAAAATTCTTTTAACTCATTGCGTTTTCCATTGGTAATTCTCAGTGTATATTGATGAAAAACATGCGTAGTATCAACTGCTTTTTCAGGGGTTAAAATTTCAGCTACTTCACGAAATGCTTCATTGTAAAAGTTGGCTGCTTTTCTTCTTGCTCCATTATAATCATCCAATTGCGGTAATTTCACCCGAAGAATCGCCGCCTGTAAACTATCTAAACGAGAGTTTACACCAATTTCATCATGGTAATAACGTTGGTACATTCCGTGATTACAAATCCCTCTCATTTTATGTGCTATTTCATCATCATTTGTAAAAATGGCTCCACCATCACCATAACATCCTAAATTTTTAGAGGGAAAAAATGAAGTTGTTCCAATCGTTCCTATTGTTCCGGCTTTTTGCCCTTTGTATTCTGCTCCAATTGCCTGTGCTGTATCTTCTACAACATACAAGTTATGTTCTTTTGCTATTTTATTGATTTCCTCCATATTGGCACATTGTCCAAATAGATGAACAGGAATTATTGCCTTGGTTTTGGAGGTAATAGCTTGTCGAATTTGCTCCGGATCAATTAAAAACGTGTCATAATCAACATCAACCAATACAGATTTTAGTCCTAATAAATGAATGACTTCTACCGTTGCTGCAAATGTAAAATCAGCCGTAATCACCTCATCTCCCGGTTGCAACCCTAATCCCATCAAAGCAATTTGTAGAGCATCTGTTCCATTTCCACAAGGAATAACATGTTTTACATTCAAATAAGATTCTAATTCTGCTTGAAAGTTTTTCACTTCAGGCCCGTTAATAAATGCTGACGAATCAACCACTGCCTGAATGGAGTTATCTATATCTTTTTTGATTTTTTGGTACTGACTTCCCAAATCAACCATTTGTAGTTTACGCATTATTAAAAATTTTGAAACAAATGTACAAAACGGAATTTGTATCTTCGCAATTCTAATGAATTTAGCTTACAATATATTTATCTATCTATATGGTTTGGGCATATCCATTGCTTCTCACTTTAACTCCAAAGCCAAACTTTGGAAATCGGGTAGAAAAGGTTGGAAAAAACGACTAAAAAACACCATTCATCCTGATGACAAAATCATTTGGATTCATTGCTCTTCTTTGGGTGAGTTTGAACAAGGAAGACCTGTAATGGAACGTATAAAAAAGGAGTTTCCTAGTCATAAACTTGCTGTAAGTTTTTTTTCACCATCTGGCTATGAAGTTAGGAAGGAGTATAAGGGTGCAGACTATATTTTTTATTTACCTCTTGACACACCTAGAAATGCTAAAAAGCTCATAAAACTACTCCATCCTGAAGTTTTGATTTTAGTCAAATACGAATATTGGTACAATTTACTCAATAGGCTTTCTAAAAAGAAAATTCCGGTTATCGTTATTTCGGCTGTCATAAAAGAAAATAGTCTATTTTTTAGAAGTTTTGGCAATTGGTTTCGTAAAAAAATTGCGACGATTCATCATTTTTTTGTTCAAGACACCGATTCAAAGAATTTACTAAATTCCATTGGTATCGAAAACATTACTGTTTCAGGTGACACACGTTTTGACCGAGTAAAAGAAATACAGGCTTCTAACTCAAAGTTAGATTTTATAGAAACTTTCAAAGGAAATACTCAACTAATTGTTGCCGGAAGCACTTGGCCTGATGATGAAAGTATCTTGGCTCAATTTATAAACAACGAATTGCCCAACAACTGGAAAGTAGTTTTCGCTCCACATAACATCAAAAAAACTGAAATTCAAAACCTAAAAAGTGAGTTAAATCTACCTACCGTCATCTATACTCAATCTGATAAATCAGAGATTCAAAATGCACGCATTCTAATTGTTGATACCGTTGGGATGTTGACTGATATTTATAGGTATGCCGATATTTCATACGTAGGAGGTGGGTTTACAAAAACAGGAGTTCACAACACGCTAGAACCTACAGTTTTTGGTGTTCCTATTCTTTTTGGACCAAATTACCAGAATTATTTTGAAGCAATTGATTTAGTGGAATATAAGGCTGCCGTTTCTTTTAAAGACAATTATGATTTTGACAAAAAGATAAGTATATTAATTGAAAATGAAAACGAACGAATACAACGTGGGAAAAAGGCTTATGACTACATACAAGAAAAGCCTAATTCCAGTGAATTAATTTTGGATTATCTGAGGAAACATTTAGTTAATCAAAATACTTTTTCTTAATTTTTTATTTATTTCTTAGATAGAAATTCCACCAAACTTTTTAACTCATTTCTACATTTAGCCGTAACTTTCCACAAAAAAGTGCTACAACCCAGCGAATTTAAAATATACAATGCCTCTGCCGGTGCCGGTAAAACATATACATTGGTAAGGGAGTACCTTTCTATTCTTCTGTCTAGTTCCAATCCTTACTCTTTTGAGTCCATTTTGGCAATCACCTTTACCAACAAGGCAGCTAATGAAATGAAAGAGCGTATTTTGCAACAATTAGCTCTATTTTCTAAGGCTGATTTTTCAAAAAACAGAGATTTACTTGCGCTATCTGATGAATTGAATTTAGAACCGGAAATCATTCGTTCACGTTCAAAAAACATTTTAGTCAAAATTCTACATAATTATTCACAATTTTCTGTCAGCACCATTGATAAATTCAATTTACGATTGATGAAATCCTTTGCACAAGACTTAGGGCTTTCAGCAAATTTCAATGTGGAAATGGACACTGAAAAATTACTGGAAGAGTCTGTTGATTTACTTTTTTCTAAAATCGGAGAAGATGAAAGTTTGACTACCATTTTAATTGAAATTGCACTGGATAACCTACAGGAAAATAAGGCTTGGGATATTTCCAAAAACCTTGTAGAAGATGCAAAAGCGCTTTACTCTGACATTCATCAACAGAATTTGGAAAAACTACAAAATTACAAATTGGATGAGTTCAATGATTTTCGTAGGATTGTCAATAAAAAAGTGAGTGAAAAAAAACAAAAGTTAAAAAATATAGCTGTACAATTCTTTCAATTAATTGATGAAAACAGCATCCAAGCAGATGATTTTTCAGGTGGAAGAAATGGAGTCTCTGGTTTTTTTAAAAAATTTATAAATGATAAATTTGATTTCCCGACCAATACACATCTAAAAAATATTGAAAATACAGATCCTGATAAATTTTCTTCCGGAAAAGCATCAATTACCGCATCCATTACTCTACAAAACATTTTCCCCAACATTCAACTTCTTTTTTATCAAGCAAATGAAATGCTTCTAAATTTACCCGTGTGGGAAGGAGTTCAGAAAACCATTACCACACTTAGCATCATCAATGAAGTAGAAAAATCAGTAGAAACACTCAAAGATGAAAACAATCTTCTGATGATTTCCGAGTTCAACAAAATCATTAGTAAAAACTTACAAGACCAACCTTCCGGCTTCATTTATGAACGAATTGGGAATCGCTTTCATCATTATTTTATTGACGAATTCCAAGACACCTCTAAACTCCAATGGGAAAACCTACAACCCTTACTAGAAAATGTACGATCTACTTCTGACACTGCCATGCTCGTAGGTGATCCAAAACAGTCCATTTATCGGTTTCGCGGTGGAAATCCTGAACTAATGTTAAACTTGGTTGATTCAAAAAATCAACTACCCATAACGATAGAAAATCTTCCAAAAAATTGGCGGAGCTATGATGAGATTATAAGGTTTAACAATGAATTTTATTCATTTCTAGCTGAAACCATTACTGACAATCAATACCAAAATCTTTACAAAGAAGGAAATCAGCAAAAAATAAATGACAAAAAAGGAGGTTTTGTTCAACTAAATTTCATCGAAAAAACTAGAGAAAATATTTCTGATGAAGCTGATCTTGGCACGACTGAGTTAAACACTTATCAGCTAGAAACAGTTCAACAAATCGTAAAAACGATTCATTCCCTAACACAAAAAGGGTTTGATTATGATGAAATCACCATCCTTCACCGTACAAAAAAGGAAGGGAAAATAATTGCCGATTATCTTACTTCTCAGCAAATTCAAGTCTTGTCAACTGAATCATTATTAGTTGCAAATTCACCAGAAATCCAGTTATTGGAATTATTTTTCAACGTTATTTCCAACGAAAGAGATTTCACTTCCCGAGCTCGATTTTTATTTAAATTAAACGAATTAAGTAAAATCAAACCCAAAGACATCACTGTAGAAATAAAGCCTTTGATGGTCAACTCACTACAACCGCTAAAAGAGTATTTACGTACACAAAACATTTTCATTGACTTTGTGTTTGAGCCTTCTGTTTCACTATTTGATTTTGTTGAACGGTCAGTAGAAACCTTTCAGTTAGGAAAAAATGGAAGTTCGTATGTTTTAGATTTTCTAGATTTTACATTAAATTATTCTCTTGAAAACGAATACAACATCACTCGTTTTCTAGAGCATTGGGAGGAGGAAAAAATAAATTTAAGTATTGCATTACCGGAGGGAATCAACGCAGTACGGCTTATGACCATTCACAAATCCAAAGGACTGGAATTTCCGGTTGTACTACTTCCCTTTGCTGATTGGGGTTCTACAAATTCTCATCCTAAATTTTGGATTCCGGTAGAGGACGACGACTTGCCTTTTAACCATTTTATGGTAAATTCCTTTCAGGGTGGAAAATTAGAACAAGTTTCAGATGAAATCAAAGAGAAAATTCAAAAAGAAAATCTTGATTTTGAAATGGATAACCTAAACCTACTTTACGTTGCTACAACACGTGCAGTGGAACAGTTGTACATCATTACCCATACAACAAAAGAGGATTATAAAGGAAAATCTATTGCTAAATATTTTAATCAATATGCTAAAAAATATAGTACCAGTACAGACAAAATGATTCAAAATGGTAATTCAAATAGAGTATCCGAAAAAAAAGTAAACCAAAACATAGAAATTAAATTACCCTTTGTGATAGAAAATTGGAACAATAGGATTGCCATCAGTAAAGAATCATCTAAACGGTGGAAAAAGAGAAAAGCTATTGTTTACGGTGATTTAATTCATGAATTGATGGATACTATCTATTCAGAAAAAGATATACATTCCACACTAAAAAAGGCATTAAATTCCGGTATAATTCAGGAAATAGAAATGGAACCCATTAAAAATTTAATTACTCAAATCATTCAACATCCTAAATTAAAAAAAGGATTCAATGAAAATACTACTCAAATTTCTGAAAGAGAGTTTATTGATAAAAATGGTAAGCTATTTCGCCCCGACAGAGTGACATTAGACGATAAAAATTGTACAATTATTGATTATAAAACCGGAAACGAATCACCCAAACACATTCAACAAATTAATTTCTATGCTTCGAGTTTAGAAAAAATGGGTTATACGATTCAAAACAAATTTTTGGTTTACATAAGTGACAAAATTGATGTAAAAGAAGTGGACTAAATGCGCAAAAATTTAAAACTTACCATACAATCTTTACCAAACAAACCCGGTGTTTATCAGTATTTTGATAAAAATGGAAAAATTCTCTATATCGGTAAAGCCAAAAGTCTGAAAAAGCGAGTTTCCTCTTACTTTACCAAAACACATGATTCAGGAAAAACACGGATTTTGGTTAGTAAAATTGTAGATATTCAAACCATTGTTGTGGATACCGAATTTGATGCACTTCTTTTGGAAAATAATTTAATTAAAAAGTACCTTCCCCGTTATAATGTGATGCTTCGGGACGACAAAACTTATCCTTGGATTTGCATCAAAAACGAACCTTTTCCACGAATATTCAAAACCCGAAAGGTCATCAAAGATGGTTCAGAGTATTTTGGACCTTATGCCTCTGTCTCGATTTTACACGCATTACTAGATTTAATCAAAGAAATTTATCCTCTACGAACTTGTAATTATGATTTGAGTCAAAAAAATATAGAAGCCGGGAAATTCAAGGTATGTTTGGAGTACCACATCGGGAATTGTTTAGGTCCTTGCGAAGGATTTCAAAGTATAGAGGATTATGAAAACAACATACAATCTATCAAACAAATCATCAAAGGAAATTACAATGATGCCATCCGTCACATGACCAATTTGATGAAAAATTATGCTGAAAATCTCGATTTTGAAACTGCACAAAGCATCAAAGAAAAAATTGAATTAGTAAAAAATCATCAAGCCAAGTCCACCGTTGTCAGTCCAACCATAGGAAATGTAGATGTTTTCAGCATTATATCTGATGAATCTACTGCCTATATCAATTTTTTACGTGTACACAACGGAGCCATCATTCAGTCGCACACACTAGAATTAAAAAAGAAATTAGATGAACCCAATGAAGAATTACTGGAATCAGCAATCATTGAACTTTTAGACCGATTTGAACAACAATCCAAAGAAATCTTTCTTCCATTTGAACTTGACTTAGAAATTCCCAATATAAAAATTACTGTTCCGCAAATTGGTGATAAAAAACGATTGATTGAACTTTCTGAACGCAATGCAAAATATTATCGTTTAGAACAATTAAAACAAATGAAAATCATTGATCCGGACAGACATACCAACCGTATCATGGCTCAAATGAAAAAAGACTTACGTATGCCGGTTGAACCCCGTCATATTGAAGGATTTGACAACTCTAATATTCAAGGAACAAATCCTGTGTCTGCCTGTGTTGTGTTCAAAAATGGTAAACCAAACAAAAAAGAGTATCGGATTTTCAATGTAAAAACAGTAAAAGGACCAGATGATTTTGCAACTATGGAAGAAGTCATCTATCGTCGCTATAAACGCATTTTAGAAGAGCAAGGGGAACTACCACAATTAATCGTCATCGACGGTGGAAAAGGGCAATTAAGTGCGGCATTAAAAAGTATTGACAAACTAAATTTACGTGGTAAAATAACAATTATAGGAATTGCCAAACGGCTAGAAGAAATCTTCTTTCCAGGTGACTCCATCCCACTCTATCTAGACAAAAGTTCAGAAACACTGAAAGTCCTACAACATGTACGAAATGAGTCACACCGTTTCGGAATTACCAAACACCGAAACCGCAGAAGCAACAATAGCTTTAATTCCGAGTTAGAAACAATCTCCGGAATTGGTGAGAAAACCATTCAAGATTTACTCAGAAAATTCAAATCTGTAAAACGAATTAAGTCTGCTACCAAAGATGAATTAGCTGAAGTTATTGGAAATTCTAGGGCAGAGAAAATTTTACAATTCTTTAAAAGTCAAAAAGATCTTCAAGATTTAGTATAAATATTTATCCAAAATATTCAGTATAAACCTTTTGTTTTAAATAATTTTGCAAAACGACTTCAAAAACAAATAAATTGAATTTAAATATAGAAAACATACGTAGTCAATTTCCAATTTTACAAAGGGAAATTAACAAAAGTCCACTTATCTATTTGGACAATGCTGCAAGTTCACAAAAACCAAAAATGGTGATTGATACCATCGCTAATTATTATGAAAATTTCAATGCCAATGTTCATAGAGGGATTCATACAATAAGCCAAGAAGCAACAGTGATGATGGAAAACTCACGTGAAAAAGTTCGTAAATTTATCAATGCCCAAAACACAAACGAAATCATTTTCACCAAAGGCACAACAGAAGGTATAAACCTTATATCTAATACTCTACAATCTATTTTAAAACCAACTGACGAAATCATCATAACAGAAATTGAGCATCACTCCAATATAGTTCCATGGCAACTGCTTTGTGAACGAACAGGTGCAAAATTAAAATACATTCCACTAAATGAGCAAGGTGGGCTTCAAATTGAAAAATTAGATAAATTACTGACAAAAAACACAAAATTAGTCGCTGTAAATCAGGTTTCTAATGCATTGGGAATTGTAAATCCGGTTGAAATCATCATAGAAAAAGCACACAAAGCAGGAGCCTGGGTTTTGATAGATGGTGCTCAGTCAATTCCACATTCAAAAGTTGATGTTCAGCAATTGGATTGTGATTTTTTTGTATTTTCTGCTCATAAAATGTACGGGGCTACCGGTGTTGGCATCTTGTATGGAAAAGAAGAAATACTGAATCAACTCCCACCTTTTCAAGGAGGTGGAGAAATGATAAAAGAAGTTTTTATGGACAAATCTACTTATGCAGAATTACCCTTTAAATTTGAGGCAGGTACTCCCAACATTGCTGGAAATATAGCATTAGGATCAGCAATTGATTTTATAAATTCTATTGGAATTGAAACCATTCATAACCATGAAAATTCACTTTTGATTTATGCTACGGAAAAACTTTCTGAATTAGATGAAGTCATAATTTATGGGAAAAATTTAAATCGAGCAGGAGCCATATCCTTTAACCTCAATCTTTCTGGTATTCATCCGTCTGACGTGGGACTTATTCTAGATAAAAAAGGAATCGCTGTACGAACCGGGCACCATTGTGCTCAACCCATTATGCGTTATTTTGGTATTGCCGGAACAGTTCGGGCTTCCTTTGCAATTTTTAACACAAAAAAAGAAATAGACCAACTCATAGATGGCACAAAACTTGCCATAAAGATGCTCAAATAATTTACCAACAATTAATTCAAATTCTATATGAAAACCTTCCTTTTATGTTCATTTCTTTTGTTAAGCGGACTTTTCACAGTAAACGCCCAAACTTCTACAAACAATCGGGTAAGTCCTTTGGACTCTGTTCAAACACAAATTAATGATTTGAATATCGAAATAACGTACAGCCGTCCATTTTTGAAAGGAAGAGAATTTGGAAAAGACATCGTTCCTTTTGGAAAAGTTTGGCGAACAGGAGCCAATGAAGCCACTGTTTTTGAAATCAACAAAGATATCATCATAGAAGGGCAAACGTTATCCGCAGGAAAATACAGCTTATATACCATTCCAAATGAAGGTGAAACCATTGTCATTTTCAACAAAGAATGGGACCAATGGGGAACACAATATGATGAAAGTACTGATGCCCTACGCATAGCCGTTCCAACCTTTGAATCAGCAGAATCAACGGAGCAATTCACAATTGATATAGATTCAGCAGGAGCTTGTTGCCTAACTTGGGGCAATGTTTTAGTCACATTTCACATTACTGAAAAAGAAGATGCTTTAAATTCTTAAAATTTAAGTTTAAAATATCCCTAAAGTACTCTTGTTTGGAGTACTTTTTTATTTTACAAAAGAGTTTCTTCCTAATTTACTAAATTTGTGATTCTTAATTTTTAAGCAAAAAAAAACAATATGATACAAAATGAACTCAAAAAACTAGGTTTAAATGAAATCAACGATGGGACTTCTACGGGTATAAATTGGTTTTCAAATGGAGAAATCATTGAATCTCATTCTCCGGTTGACGGAAATTTAATTGGAAAAGTTAAAACTACAACCAAAGAAGATTACGAAAAAACCATTCAGTCTGCACAAGAAGCCTTTAAAATATGGAGAACCACTCCCGCTCCTATACGCGGCGAAATTGTACGACAATTTGGAGACAAACTAAGAGCTTATAAAGCTGAATTAGGAAAATTGGTTTCCTATGAAATGGGAAAGTCATATCAAGAAGGATTGGGAGAAGTTCAAGAAATGATAGATATCTGTGACTTTGCAGTTGGTCTTTCCCGACAACTTTACGGTTTATCCATGCACTCCGAACGTCCGGGACACAGAATGTACGAACAGTATCACCCCCTAGGAATTGTTGGCGTAATTTCTGCCTTTAACTTTCCGGTAGCCGTTTGGTCATGGAATGCTGCATTGGCTTGGGTTTGTGGAGATGTAGTTGTTTGGAAACCCAGTGAAAAAACACCTCTGTGTGGAGTAGCTTGTCAAAAACTCATTGTAGAAGTTTTAAAAGAAAATAATTTACCGGAAGGAATTTCTTGTTTAATAAACGGTGACTACAAAGTTGGAGAACTACTCACAAAAGATAATCGAATACCTTTGGTTTCAGCAACCGGTTCTACCCGAATGGGAAAAATCGTTGCACAAGATATTGCTGCCCGATTGGGTAAATCTTTGTTGGAATTAGGAGGAAACAATGCCATCATCGTTACACCTGATGCTGACATTAAAATGACCGTAATTGGAGCTGTATTTGGGGCTGTAGGAACTGCAGGTCAGCGTTGTACTTCTACCCGTCGTTTAATTATCCATGAATCCATTTATGATAAAGTAAAAGACGCTGTTGTAGCTGCCTATGGTCAACTGAAAATAGGAAATCCATTGGATGAAACCAATCATGTCGGTCCTGTTATTGATACTGATGCTGTCAATAATTATAACAATGCACTTCAAAAAGCAAAAGAACAAGGCGGAAACATTTTGGTAGAAGGTGGCGTACTTTCCGGTATAGGCTACGAAAGTGGATGTTATGTAAAACCAGCTATTGCAGAGGTAGAAAATCATTATGAAATTGTACAGCATGAAACTTTTGCACCTATCTTATATTTGGTGAAATATTCCGGTGAAGTAGAAAATGCCATTGAATTACAAAACGGTGTTGTTCAGGGGCTTTCATCAGCTATTATGACCAATAATCTACGTGAGGCAGAACGGTTTCTATCAGTTGCCGGTTCTGACTGTGGAATTGCCAATGTAAACATAGGAACCTCAGGAGCAGAAATCGGTGGAGCATTTGGTGGTGAAAAAGAAACCGGTGGTGGAAGAGAATCAGGTTCAGATGCATGGAAAGTTTACATGCGAAGACAAACCAATACCATCAATTACACAGAAAACTTACCATTGGCACAGGGAATTAAGTTTGATTTATAAATTAATATTAGTAAATCTCAAATATTTCTTCTAAGATTTTTAAGATTAAAAAATCTTATTCAAATAAAAAAGCCGTTTCAAATATTTGAAACGGCTTTCTTTATAAGTTTTATTCTATTATTTTTTCACTACTTTTTTAGTGAATGAATCACCTAATTGAAGCATATAAACTCCATTTGGAAGGCTACTTAAATCCAATTTATCATTAATTAGTTCTGATTTCAAAACAATTTTCCCTGTTAAGTCATACACTTTCACTGTTTTATCAGAGACTTTATCAACATTAAAAAATGTGATTGTACTATTGGTAGGGTTTGGACCTAATTGAATATCTTGTGAAATTGCGTCTGTATAGTCAGTATTCCCCAAAGTACCTACATACCCAAATGCTAAGTTATCAATAATTACTTCTGCTTCAGGAAATCCATTTCCATAAAAAACTTGTAAGTTATAGTAATCATCCGGATCTCCTGGCATAATGTAAGGAGTTTCCATATCTGCATAGTTATTCAAATGCCATTCACCATCATTTACAATATCAGAATTTGCTGCAAATTCCCACGTTGTAGGAAGCATGATAAACCCAATATCATTAATTTCTCCACTTACCACTTTATAGTCAAATCTCATACTCAACCTGCGTCCTTCTAGATTAATCCATTGCGTTGTTGCCAAGCGAAAATCACGCCCGCCATAATCTGTATCTTTACTCATTTTCACTCCTACAGATCCATCTGTTGCATCCACTACAATTATAGCATTAGCCTCATCAGTAAGCCAATTTGTAGGCATGTCTCCACTGTAATCTTCAAAACTAGGATTCGTCAATAAATTTTGAGCAAAACCTGTCAGAGATAATGCTAAAACTAGTGTTAATAAACGTGCTTTCATTTTTTAAATTTAGATTGTTAATTATTGCAAAGATACTATTTTCAATTATAGATTTCTGTTAAAAGAATAAGATTTCCTCCTTTTACAAGCCTTAATCAATATTTTAATACCTTTACAAAAAGAACTTCGTTGGTGAGCGAACTCAAAGAAACCCTTAATAAATATTTTGGATATTCTGATTTCATTTATCCACAGGAAGAGGTCGTACAAAGTGTTTTAGAAAAAAAAGACACATTTGCGATCTTACCCACTGGCGGAGGAAAATCTTTATGTTACCAGCTTCCAGCAGTTCTTTTAGAAGGCGTCACTTTAGTCATCTCACCTCTCATTGCACTAATGCAAGATCAAGTAAAGACGCTCAACAAAAAAGGAATTTCTGCTGCATTGGTTTCATCTCACTTAAGTTCAGATGAAATTTCCGACACACTATTTAAGTGTCAGCAAGGGGCAATCAAACTACTTTATGTTTCTCCGGAAAGACTATTGAACAAATATTTTATACAATCTTTATATGAATTAAATATAAATTTAATTACAGTAGATGAAGCTCATTGTATCTCAGAATGGGGACATGATTTCAGACCTGCTTATTTAAAAATCAACAAGATACGAAATATCTTCCCAGATGTAAATATATTAGCCCTCACTGCCACTGCTCCTCCAAAAACTCAAGAGGAAATCATCAATTCACTTCATCTGAAAAATGTTTCAAAATTTCAAAAATCCCTAAAACGAAATAACCTCATTTACTCCATAATTTCTACTCAAAATGAAGTAGATGATCTGTATTATGAACTGAAAAAAAGTAGCGGTTCTTCTCTTGTTTTTACACGAACTCGAAAACAAACGTATGAAATCTCAAAATTTTTACAAGAAAAAAAACTGAATGCTTCTTTTTTTCATGCAAAAATTCCATCAGAAGAAAAAATACGTAAACAGCAAGAATGGATGGAAAGTGACAACCAGATTATGATTGCCACCAATGCTTTTGGAATGGGAATAGACAAAGCCAATGTTCGTTCTGTTACCCATTTGAATCTACCTACAAGTCTAGAAGCCTACGTACAAGAGGCAGGACGTGCCGGTAGAGATAAAAACACTGCAAAAGCAACTCTATTTTTGCAACCCCACGCAGTAGAAGAAGCTGAAAGCATTTTCAAAAATACACTACCGACTAAAAATGAATTTGAAACAATTAGCCGAATGTTCTACAATTATTTTGAAATTGGTGAAAATGAACGCCCTGATACAAAAGCTAACTTTCAACTTTCGGCATTCATCAAAAAATTCCATCTAAACCGAAAAAAAACATTGAAAGTACTTGATTTTTTAGAGCGAAAAGAGGTAATTCTATTTCAACAAAAGTCAAATTATAGTCGTATTCAGATTTATATAAATCCTAAAAATTTTCAATTTAAAAAAAATATACATAGTCAAATTATAGAATTTTTGGTGAGAAATCACCCAGGCATTTTATCTTCTGAAAAAAGTGTACACGAATTTCAAATTGCGCACCATATAGGAAAATCTATAAAAAAAGTAAAAAAAGCACTTCTATTTTTAAATGATGCAGGATATCTAAATTATCAGAGCCGTGATGTTCAGTCAGTTTATTTTCTCCGTCCTAGAGAAACTGATTTTATCCGATATACACTATGGAAAGAATTTGAAAAACTACAAATTTCACAGTGGAAAAAACTCCAAGATATTATTTACTATGCTACCCAAACTGAAATATGTCGGGAGAAATTAATCCTTCGTTATTTTGGTGAAAAATCTACACAAAACTGTGGACACTGTGACGTATGCCAACGGTTACCTACTAATTTAGAACTCAAATCAGTTTTGAATTATTTAGAAGAATCACCAAAAACTCTTCAAGAAATTCTACTTCATTTTGTAAATTCGCCCAAAGAATTGGTATTAGAAATTCTTCAACAATTAGTTGATGAAGAAAGAATCACACGATTAGGAATTGATCGTTTTACAAAAAGTAAGGAATGAAAGTAGTTTTTATGGGAACGCCTGAATTTGCGGCAATTTGTTTAGAAGAAATTATAAATAGTAAACATGAAGTAGTAGGTGTAGTCAGCGTTCCTGACAAACCTTCTGGGCGTGGTCAGAAGATAACTCAATCTGCTATTACAAAATTGGCAACTGAGAAAAAACTCAAATTACTTCAACCTGAAAAGCTCAAAAATTCAGAATTTATTCAAGAATTAATCAATCTACAAGCCGATGTCTTTGTGGTTGTAGCGTTTAGGATGTTACCAAAGGAAGTTTGGCAAATACCATCCAAAGGTACCTTTAACCTCCACGCCTCACTCCTACCGCAGTACCGAGGTGCAGCTCCTATCAACTGGGCAATCATAAATGGAGAAACTCAATCAGGAGTAACAACCTTTCTCATCGATGAAAAAATAGATACCGGAAACATTTTGCTACAACGCTCTGTAGAAATTTCACCCAAAGACAATACTGGAGATTTACATGATGAGTTGGCAGAAGTAGGAAAACAACTGATTATAGAAACGTTAAATGGTATGGAAAATGACTCTATTCAGCCAAAACCCCAAACGGGGGTCTCTAATTTAAAATCTGCCCCAAAACTATTTAAGGATGATTGTAAAATTGATTGGACTCAACCACTTGAAATCATTCACAATAAAATTCGGGGATTAAGTCCCTATCCAGCAGCTTGGACTTTGATTGAAAAAGGGGGAGAAATCAAATCACTCAAGTTATTTAAAGGATATTTTGAATCTATTTCAAATGACAAAAATATAGTCAATTGTCTATCTTTTGAAAATAATCAAATAAAAATCCACCTTCCCGAAGGTGATTTTTATATAGAAGAACTTCAATTAGAGGGTAAAAGAAGGGTAAACTACAAGGAGTTCATAAATGGTATCCACGATAAAAACGGATGGAAACTCTCAATATGAATTAAAAATAAGCGATTCGTAATGAGGTTATTAACAAAATAACGTGATTTTTCAACAAAAATATGATTTTTCTACTCTGAAAACTTGTATGAGACAAGGATTCATCTATATTTGCTAGAGAATTATCAATTAAAACAAATCTTTAAATTATGAACAAATCAGAATTAATCGATGCAATGGCAGCAGATGCTGGAATCTCTAAAGCTTCAGCAAAAAAAGCTTTGGATTCATTTACAGGTAGCGTAACAAAAGCATTGAAAAAAGGAGACAAAGTTTCTCTAGTAGGATTTGGTACTTTTTCAACTTCAAAAAGAAGTGCAAGAAACGGTATCAACCCACAGACTAAAAAGACTATCAAAATTGCTGCAAAAACTGTAGCAAAATTCAAAGCAGGTTCTGAACTTTCATCTGCAGTTGATGGTAAGAAAAAATAGTCTTAGTATTAGATTAAAAAATAAAAAAATCCTTTCTGAGAATAGAAAGGATTTTTTTATATAAACGAAGCAATTTATTTAATAATCCCAACTATTATCTGTTTCACCTCCAAATTCCCATGTTAGGGCAAAACGAAGTGTGTTTTCTAATGCGTTATTTGTATCAGACATTGGAATCAAATAAGAGAAATCCAATCCAAATGCGTTGTATTTCAACCCAGCTCCCAAAGTTATATGTTGTCTATCCCCTTTCATAGGGCTTTCATGAAAGTAACCTCCACGTACAAATAGTACATCATTGTAGGAGTATTCAGCTGAGGCTGCCCAAGTAAATTCTTTCATCTCTTCTGAAAAACCTCCCGGTGCATCACCAAATGAACTGAACATCCCTTCTACTACTCCTTTATTTGGAATGTATCTAGAATTTGCTACTTCATTTCCTAACTCATCTACTTCATATTGTGGGGTAGGAACCAATAGTTTATTCGTTTCTAAAGTAACGGCTACTGTGTTATAATCATCTAAAATGAAATCATATCCGGCTCCTAGTCTTAAATTAGTAGGTAAGTAAGCCGCATTGTCCTCATTGTTTGAATAGTCTAATTTTGGTCCGATGTTACTGATATTGAAACCACCTCTAAAGCGTCCTGCAAAATTATTCCAATCATGTCTTGGTGTTTGGAAAAAACCGGAAACATCTACTGCAAATGTATTAGCTGGTTGGACTGTTCCATCATCTATATTATTGAATAAATCAGAGCGAACAAAACGACCTGTAACTGCCATACTATATGTATCTGATAGTCTTAATCCATAGGATAAGTCAAACGAAAATTCATTTGGTTTAGCAATACCTGTATTAACGATTTGAGTACCTACCAATTCGGTCAAGTCAATCTCACCTATGTTAAAGTAATACAAACTCGCTGATAAAGTACTTCTTTCATCCTGACCTAAAAAAGTATAAAATGAAGCATTGAGTAAGAACACATCATCTGTGATACTACTCATATAGGGGGTATAAGAAAGTGCTACTCCTGAATAGCTTTTGCTAAAGGAATATTTTGCCGGATTCCAATATTGTGAAAATGCATCTGCAGATGTTGCTGCTCCCATATCTCCTAACGCACCTGCTCGTGCATCTGGTGATACTCTCAAAAATGGTGCACCTGTAAGAACAGGGTTGGGTTGCTCTTGTGCAAACGTCAATGCTGAAACCAACATTAGACACCCAATCGAAATTTTCTTAATCATCATGTTTAATTTATTTTAAAATCACTAGTTTCTCTACTGCTGTGGCTGATCCATTACAAAGTTCTGAATCTACACCTTTTGCTGTAAGGCGGTAAATATACACACCTTTTCCGATTTTATCGCCAAAATCATCTAACCCATCCCAAGGAATTGCAAACCTCCCTGTCCGGTATCCTTCTCGCCATGGTTCTGCTGATACCGTCTGACGAATCGTTTTCACCAATTTCCCTGAAACGGTAAAAATTTGTACCATAACCTCTAGCTCTGAGTCACAATTATGTTCAAAGTGAAAATAGGTTTGGTTAGTAAACGGATTGGGCCAATTTAGTAATTTATCAATATAAAT
>JBKEAG010000156.1:0-38579 GCA_047972025.1 Moheibacter sp. | reverse complement strand
TTAGAAGTACCGGTAGAGGGCAAGGGGCTGCAACGGCACTTCCTATTTGGTCTTACTATATGCAAGGTGTCTATAAAAATGGAAAAGAATTTGGAGTACTAGCCTCTGATGAGTTTGAAAAGCCGTCTGATATTGATGAAAAATGGGACTGCTCTTCACTTACAGGATTCCATACTTATGGAAGTATGGGAGGAACGTTTGATTATGAATCCACCACCACTGGACGTACTGGAACATATCAAGACCCTATTCAAAGTATAAATAGTAAAACGAGCTCTAGTAAAGACACGATAGATTTTAATCAGTAAAATAGAAAACATCTATATATATATATAAAGACATCATTACTTTTGATTCAAAAGTAGCAATTCATCCAAAAACTCTCTATTGTTTGCAAGTCGTGGAACTTTGTTCTGCCCACCTAGTTTTCCACGGAGTTTCATCCAGTCAAAAAATAAATTTTCATGAGCAAAGTTTAATTTTAATTGATTGAGTGTTATGTTTTTATAGCGTTTTGCTTCATAGTCTGAATTTAACTCTTGTAAGGCTTTATCCAAGATTTTTGCGAAACCCTCCAAATCATCAGGCTGTTTTTCAAACTCAATTAACCATTCATGAGCTCCTTTTTCATTTTCTTTCATAAAAATAGGAGCAGCCGTAAATTCTTTGACAATAGCCCCCGTTTGTTTACAAGCCCGTTTGATTCCTTCCTCTGCATTTTCGATGATCAATTCTTCTCCAAACGCATTTATATAATGCTTTGTCCGACCCGAAACCACTATCCGATAAGGATTTGTTGACGTAAACTTCACGGTATCACCGACGAGGTAACGCCAAAGTCCACCATTTGTAGAAATTACCATTGCATAATTCTTCCCTACTTCCACTTTTTGTAGTGGAATAGCTTTTCTGTTGGGTGAATCAAACTCACTCATCGGAATAAATTCATAAAAGATTCCGTTGTCCAAAAGCAATAATAAATCCTTAGAATCTTTTTGATCTTGTATGCCAAAAAAACCTTCGGAAGCATTATATATTTCATAGAAATTAAGTTTTTTACGCGTTAACTTATGGTAATTTTCTTCATAGGGTTTAAAGCTAATTCCACCATGGAAAAATACTTCCAAATTTGGCCAAATGTCATCTAAATAGTCCTTATCCGTTTTCTCACGAACATAATTTAGTAAAACAAGCATCCAAGACGGAACACCTGTGAGACAACCAATCTCTTCCGGTATAACCGCTTCGGCAATAGCCTTCATTTTGGTTTCCCATTCACTCATTAGGGAAATCTGTTTGTTGGGAGTATTTCGTAATTCTGCATAAAAAGGGAGGTTGTCAATCAAAATTGCGGACAAATCTCCAAAAAGGGTATCGTACTTTTGGTAGGTTTCACTACTTCCACCAATTCGTAAATTTTTATTTTTAAAAATTTCCGTATCAGGATGGTTGTTTAGATAGAGAGCAAACATCATCTTTCCCGCTGCATAGTGGCAGTTTTCCAAAGATTCGTCCGTTATGGGAATGAATTTACTTTTAGCATTTGTAGTCCCTGATGATTTTGCAAACCATTTTATTTTTCCGGGCCAAAAAATATTGGTATTTCCCTTTCTAGCTTTCTCAATGAAAGGTTCGTACTCTTCGTATGTTACAACAGGAACTTGTGTATTGAAGTCTTCATAAGTTGCAATTTCATTGAAGTTATAGAGTGTTCCTATTTCTGTTTTTCGTGCTTTTGAAAGATTATCAAACAAAACGTTTTCTTGTATTTCAATGGGGTTTTTGATGAAATTTTCTATCTGACGCATTCGTTTACTCATCAGAAGTTCCATAACTTTGTTTACCAAACCTTGTGCGGGCATAAGAGAATTTTAGTTTAGACACACAAATTTAAGCAAAGACAATGACATTTGAAGGGCAGTTACGCAAGATGATTTCAGAAAATGGGACTCCCATTCGTTATTATTTGAATCTGAAAGATGATTTTTTGGATGTGAATCAACAATTGGGGAAAAAAATAAAAATTTACCATAACCACAACGAATGTTTGGGTTGTGGTTTAGACAAGGAAATTTTTCGAATGGGATATTGTAAAAACTGTTTTTTTACTTTGCCGGAAGCAAATGACAGCATCATCCGACCAGAGCTTTCAACAGCACATTTAGGAGTAGAGCAACGGGATTTGGAATGGGAAAAAAAATTTGAACTGCAACCGCATATTGTTTATTTGGCAGTTTCCTCTAATCTGAAAGTTGGTGTTACAAGAGTAGCTCAGATTCCGACTCGTTGGATTGACCAAGGTGCATCTTCGGCAATCATTATGGCAAAAACGGAAAATAGATATGAAGCCGGCATGATTGAAGTTGAAATGAAAAATTATATGGCTGATAAAACAAGTTGGCAGAAAATGCTCAAAAATGAAGTGCCTGAAGTTGATTTGGTGAAAGAGAAGTTGTTTTATAAACAGTTTTTACCTGAAAATGAAGCAAAATATTATTTACCAGATGATACAATCTATGGGTTTAACTATCCAGTGTCAACTTACCCCCAAAAAGTAAAGTCTCTGAACTTAAAAAAACAAAAGGATTTTGAGGGAGTATTAAGTGGAATAAAGGGACAATACTGGATTTTTGAAGATGGAACAGTTTGGAATGTTCGCGGACATGAAGGTTTCTATGTGAAAATAGAGGTATAAAAAAACCGCCAAAAGGCGGTTTATAATTTATTTTTTTGAAGCCTCTACAGAAACTTTTCTAAACTCTTTGAAAAGTTTGCTTAACTCTAAAGCCGACTTACGAGCTCTTGTTCCTGCTGCTTTGTTTCCTTTTTCGATTTGTGCTTCTGCTTCTTTTGAAAATGTTTCAAATTCTGAATTAATTTGATCAACTAATTTTTTCATAATATCTTTTTTAGATTGTTAAATAAGAGAACAAAAGTAAGATTTCAGATGAAATTTACAAGTCTTTATGAATAAAGTTTTATAATTTTCATAAATTCTATTTTATACGGTTTTATTTGTAAAATAATTACTGTAGAAATTAGATGTTTTCATTAGTTCATCATGATTACCACTTGTTATAATAGAATAATTTTCTAAAACATAAATTGTATCAGTAAAATTTTTAAGAGAGTCCAATTTATGAGAAATGAAGAATATCCCCATTTGGTTTTTTAATTTATTTAAAAGCTGAAAAATAAAGTTTTCCGTACCCCTATCCATAGAAGATGTAGGTTCGTCCATTATAAGAATTTTGGGAGAGTGAAAAAGAACTCTCATAAATCCTAAAACTTGTTTTTGCCCACCGGATAAATTAACTCCCTCTTCCCCCACAAGGGTATTTAATCCTTGTGGGAGGGAAGAAATGAAATGATTGAACTCATACTGATTTATAAACTCTTGTATTTTCTCAATTGAAGATTCTTTACCTAATAGAATATTATCCAAGATGCTTCCATTAAAGAGTTTGATGTCTTGAGGGATAATGCCAATATTTCTTCTCCAACTTTCATTTGAAATACAATCTAAGTCATATTGGTCATTTACAACAACTTGTCCAGATTCGGGATAATAAAACTTTTGAAGAATTTGCCCAATTGTGCTTTTTCCACTACCGCTTTCACCAACAAGTGCTACTATTTTATGGTGCTCTATCTTTATATTAATATCGGACAATAGTTGCTTTCTTCCTGGAAATCGGAAAGATAAATTTTTGAGTTCTATACTAGATAGATTTTCTAAGTCTAAAGAACCGTCATTTTCTTTTTCCATAGAAGTAAATTCAAACATTCGGTTAAAAGCAATTTTTGCTTCATTTATAGGAATGCTCACTAATGCAAGACTTGTAATCGATGGTAGAATACCACCAATAATTCCCAATATAGCCATTAATATACCTAAATCCATTTTATTTTTTAGAACCATTGACGAGGCTATGGAAATAATGCAAATAAGGAAAACAACTCCAGCTATTCCGGAATAAAATGAAATACGGATATTAACTAGACTTAAATTAAAAACCTTATCTTGAAATTTCCCATAAATTTTTTGATTGAGCGACTGAAAAAAATTCTGAAGATTGTAATTTTTTATTTCAGCAATCCCTTGCATTGTAGAAATATAATTAGCTTCACTCAGCGCATAGTTTTGCATAACCTGCTTTTGTGCGGTAATGATTTTTTGATTATACTGATAAATTAGAAGATAATAAACGGGCATAATTAATAGCGTTATCAGCCCTATGAGCCATGAGTAATAGAATAAAAAACCTGTAGAAATAATGACAATTAAAAAATCTACAATTGAATTGCTTATGATATATTGAATTACACGCTGTATCCGGTTTGTATCGTTTAATCGAGCAGTTAACTCTCCTATTTTTCTTGTATCAAAAAAGGGTTTGGGAAGCTGGAGTAGATTAGAATAAAAGTATTGAATAATACGATTGTTAAAGTCTCGACTTTGCATGGATAAAACATATCCTCTCATGGCGGAAAATCCAGTACGAATTACAAGCAATAAACTAAGTAAAATAATTCCTCCAATTAGTTTCTCCATTTTTTTAGAAGGAAGTATATCATCAATTAATTTTTGTGAAAAAAGAGCTATTGCTAAATTTAAAGTAGCAAATCCAACTCCGAGAAATAGGCTAAATAAGAGTAGTTTTTTATCGTCTATTAAAAGTGAAATAAACCACTCTTTTTTTGATTTTTGTGTTTCTTTTTTCGATACTAGTTTTGGTGTAACTTCAAGAGTTAAACAAACCTTTGATTGCCAGATTTGTTCAAGTTCTTTTGTCCTAACAAATGAAACGCCATTTGTGGGGTCTCCAATGAGGAAGCCTTTATTTTCAAAATAATCGTAGCAAATAATATAGTGTTCTAACATGTTTTCAATCAAGCAATGGAGAATAACTGGTTTTCCGTGTTCTATTAATGCCTCTATATCCGCCTCATTTCCTTCTGCTTCAAATCCAATTTCTGTTGCAGCTTGATACAATCCTAGCATCGTTGTTCCTTGAATTGTTGTGCCACTTAGTTGTCGCAGTTTTTCTAAAGAACTCTCACCATCATAATATCTAACCAAAGAAAGCAAACAAGCAACACCACAATCAGACTGGTCTTTTTGAAGAATAAAAGTATTTTGTGCTTTTTTAATTAATTCTTTCTGCATCTTTAAGAATTAAGTCAATGTTTACTCCTCCTTTATAAATATTAATCAGTTTGTACTCATTGTTATAAAGACACATAAAAGGGACGATAGGTATAGCGTAATGTGAATTAAAACTATCATCATCTTGTAAAAATGTTATATTGGTTTGGGTTAGGTTGTTTTCATTTTGAAATTCTAAGATTTCTTCTTTTGAAACACTTGAGATGAAGTATAAGTGAGTTGAGTGGAATAATTCTGCTTTTTCCGAAAATTCTTTTCCCTCTATTTTACAGATGTCACAATGTGGGTCAAAAAAAATGAACAAACTATTTTTATCATTTTTCAAATCATTATTTGTAAAGATCTTTCCGTCTAGTGTCTTAAGTGTAAAATTTGGGATTTTTGCAGTATTTTCTTCTAAAACTCTTTTTTCCGTAACCCGATTGTATATTTTGTTTGCAATAATTCCCCCAAAAATAAAAACTCCGATAACAATTATAAAAGCGATAATCTTTCTATTCTTTTTTCATAGAGCTCTAGAATTAAGTGGCGTTTAAAATCAAATACATTACAAATACAACCCAAATTATCAATCCAATACCGTATGAACTTAGAACAATGAGAAAACTTTTCCAGTAAGAGAACTTAAAAAACTCTTTAATTCCTACGACTAAAAATATCCAGTAAAGCAATTCCCAAAAACTGATTAAATTAAGAGGGTAAGCTACCCAGTAGTCCAATTCTGAAATGTCTATAACATCATTCAAAGATAGTGGGTTAAACGTTTGCAAATCAGTCAAATCATAGTCTGTTTGAAAAAAAGCAAACCAAATAAACTTTAAAGCAACCAAAATCAACATTGCCCATTCTGCAAAAAGAGTGATAGACCAGTATTGTGAAAATTTAGGTTCGTCTTCCTGTTCTGGATTCATAAAAAAAATAGCCATTTGCATTAAAAAAGCGATGACTAAGGTTCGGATAAGAATCAAAACGGGAACAAAGGCATATCCCATCCAAGCCCATTTTTTACGACTTTCTAAATAGTTGTTGATGATTTTGTTTGAATATTGTCCAGATAGGGATGCCCGTACGACACTGTCATTCTGAAGATAGACAACAAAAGCGTACGTAAAAAACATAAAAATCCCTACCAACATCACATAGTGTAGCCAGTTGTTGATTTTCATAAATATATTTAGAATGTCTTACAAAAGATTTTTTTTGATAGAATTAACCTATCTAATTAAAAAGTTAGGGAAAACATAATATGTTAAACCATTTGATTTAATTGGATAAAAGAAAACAGCAAAAAAGTCAAAGACTACCTCAAAAATAATTCTGAAGTAGTCTCTATGTTTTTAAGCAATATTTTTTTTCCTTAACAAATAATTTCTCAATAGGGCAATATTAGAAAATAAAGGCACAGTCCATAAAAAATAAATTGCCGGTTCTCCTAAAAAAGCTATTTGTGTGTCAATAAAAAACAACGTAACAGCAATTATATTGAGAATTAATGTGAAAACTAAATTGTGCTTATTCATATTTTAATTTATTATAAAATCAGTCGAACCAGTCATCAATTGTACTCATTGCACAGCCAAGATGAATACTGGGAAGTACCAATATTGCTAATCCATGGCATAATGCACCTCCTCCTCGAATATTTTCAAATTTGTCCAATGATAGTTTTTTCATCTTATAAATAATTAATCTATTGAACATCCAATCCAAGCCCCAAGATACATCACAGCTCCAAGCACTGGCCCACCAAAGGCACCACCAACTGCCCCAGCTGCAGCATAACCAGCTGTTTGACATAATTTTCCACCATTAACGGTTTCCATTTGATTTACATTTAATTTTTTCATTGATTAGAATTTTTAAAATTATACATATTTTTTTAAATTGTGTTTGTTTTTTACAAAAAACTTGTACAAAAGTGAAAGAAAAACATATAGGTCATAAATAATATATTGCTAAATTTGAGCAAAATAATGTTAGATTATGAGCATAGGAAGTAAAGTCCGCTTTTATAGGGAAAAAAAGGAATACTCACAAGAAGATTTAGCAACATTACTTGATGTTGCCCAAACAACTATTTCTAGCATAGAATCAGATAAAAGTGTTCCCAATGCTATTTTACTTAGCAAAATAGCAGAGGAATTAGATGTGGACATAAACGAATTGCTATCTGACTCTAAAGTGATTCAAAAGAATAAAACAAAAGTAAATAACGGAGCGATAGGGAATTACAACACTGTAAATAATTATCTTTCTGAAAAGTTAATAGAACAATATGAAGCACGTATCAAAGAATTAAAAGAGTATATAGACATACTTAGAAAGGAAAAATCATAAAAACAATTGCGTAACAATATAAATAATTAACCCGACTAAGCCGCCCACCAAAGTTCCATTGATTCGGATGAATTGTAAATCTTTGCCAACTTCTAATTCCAACTTATCACTAAGTTCTTTTCCTTCCCAACCGGCAACGGTTTTGCTGATGAGTTGCTCTACTTCTTCACGGTTTTTGAGAGGTAAAATGGCGAATCCATTTATTGAGTCGGAGTCCAAGGTTTTGGTCAGTCATTAAATTATTAGAAAGCCGTTGAATATTTTTTCGCAAATATTCTTTCAGTAAAGAATCGGATTCCTTAGTATTTTGCAAAACACTGTTTTTTGAGTGATTTCCAGGCTTCGTCAGTATAGTTTTGTATATTTTTTTCCGTAATTAATTCATCTTTCAATTGGTCAAATTTTTCATTCCAACTTTCTGAAACCAAAAGGCTTTCGGCAAATGTTTCTAAGTTTTCAGTTAATTTTTGACGAACAAAATGGCTTTTATCCATTTCAATTTCTCTAACAAAAGCAATCAAACCCTCAATCAACTCTTTTGAAATTTTTTTCCCGGCTAGAAATGCGATAAAAGGACGTTGCTCAGAAATTTTTTCCCGAATCTTCTGCTGACTTTTCACTACGTATTCTTTGATTTGAGGAAGTAGTGTTTCCAATAAATGAATATGTTCATTTTTTCCAACTTTCTAAATAGTTGTTGATTTTCATAAAGATATTTAGAATGTCTTACAAAAGATTTTTTGTGATAGAATTAACCTATCTAATTAAAGAGTTAGGGAATATTTAAGAGTCTGTCTAAATTTTAAAAAATAAAATTTTTATGGTGTAAAAAAATAACAACATAAAACATTTACTATCAATTATTTGTATTAGATTATTTTTATATCTTATTGGTAATTAATCAATTAAAATATTTATAAAAACCTATCTAACCAACATTTCTGATAACCAATGGATAACAATATTAAACATTTTAGAAGATTATAGCTTAAGAGAAATTTTCAGTGCTCTATTTTATCTATTAAAAACAGGATGCCAATGGCGGATGTTGTCAAGAGAATTTTCTAATTGGAAGTTATTCGGATAGAAGTAAGAAAAAAGTTCAATAAAAATGAAAATTCAAGCATAAAAATTATTGATAGTCAGTCTATTAAAACAACTAAAATTGACAGAAACAATATTGGATATAATGGAGGAAAGAAAATTAAAGGACGTAAAAGACATATTGTGGTAGATACTTTAGGATTGTTGCTATTTGTCGTGGTTCATTCGGCAAATATCCATGATAGTAAATCAGCAAAAGATGGATTGTAGAGAGACCTTTTGCTTGGTTCGGTAACTACAGAAGATTGAGTAAAGATTTTTCATCTAAAACATTCTGTTCACCCGTTTCCATGTTTTTGAGTGTAACTTTTCCTGAATTGAGTTCTTCTTCTCCAATAATGACAACAAATTTCACTGCTTTCTTGTCAGCATATTGCATTTGTTTTTTCATTTTTGCTGTATCAGGATAGAGTTCACACCGGATATTCTTTTTTCGTAGTTGTTGTATAAGTTCCATTGCCTCTTCAGCTTCTTTGTCACCAAAGTTGATAAACAATACATCCAATGAATTTTCAATAGCTTCAGGGAATAAGTTTAGCTCTTCTAGTACCAAATAAATTCGGTCTAGCCCAAATGAAATTCCAACTCCCGACAAGTCTTTCATTCCAAAGATTCCGGTCAAATCATCATAACGCCCACCTCCACCGATGGAGCCTAATTCTATATTTTTTGCTTTGACTTCAAATATGGCTCCTGTATAATAATCAAGCCCACGTGCCAAGGTTAAGTTTAATACTAAATCAGCCGATTGCAGTCCTAAATTAGCGATTTTTTGAAAGACAAGATTAAGTTCTTCAATTCCTCTCATTCCAACTTCTGACTTATTCAAAATAGACTCTAGCGTTGTAAGTTGTACTTGATAGTCTCCCTGCATCGAAAATAAGGGAGATAAAATCTCAATGGCTTGAGCTGAAATACCCTTTTGTAACATTTCTTCTTTTACTTTCTCTTCTCCTATCTTATCGAGTTTATCTAAGGCTACAGTAAAGTCGATTAATTTATCAGAAATATTGGCTACTTCTGCCAAACCACTCAAAATTTTACGATTGTTTATATGAATTTCTACCGGAATGCTTAGCATCGTAAAAACTGCATCATAGAGTGATACAAGTTCTACTTCTTGTAAAAGAGAATTACTTCCCACCACATCTGCATCACATTGATAAAACTCTCTGAAACGTCCTTTTTGTGGGCGGTCAGCCCGCCAAACCGGCTGCATTTGGTAACGTTTAAACGGGAAGGTAATCTCATTTTGATGCTGTACAACGTACCGTGCAAATGGAACTGTCAGGTCATAACGAAGTGCTTTTTCTGAAATCTGAGGTGTTAATTTTTGGCTGTCTTTATTCTTTAAAAACCCTTCTTCTACCTTTGACAAATAATCTCCAGAATTAAGGATTTTGAAAATCAATCTATCTCCTTCTTCTCCATATTTTCCAGTTAAAGTGGATAAGTTTTCAAAAGAGGGGGTTTCTATAGGCAAGTAACCAAACAGTTGAAACTGATGACGAATTGTGTCAAAAATATATTGTCTCTTGCTTACCTCTTCAGGTGAAAAATCTCTTGTTCCCTTTGGAATAGTTGGTTTTGTGATTGCCATAAATTAACTTTTGTAATTGCAAAGATGCGAAATTTGAACATATTCTTTATTTGAACTAACTTTTTTATCTTTCAGAAATAATTCGTAAATCCTAAAATATAAAAGCGGAATATTTCTATCCCGCCTTTACAATTTTTATATTTTAAACTATTAAAAAATAATTTTTATTTCACCCAATATTGAACAATTCTTCCTTCATAACTACTATCTGGTCTTTGATTGAAGTTATGTGGTCTCCAATTTGCCCATCCACCAGAGCAATAACTTGCTCCTCCGTAATCATCTGTACTGTTTGAACATGTACCAATATGATGGTTTAACTGTGATTCACTATTCATATATAGCCCAAATAAGTCATTAATATAATACTTGTTAAACGTTACAGAGCTACTATTGCTTGAGGTATAAGTCAAATTATTTGCAGGTGTATTAGGACTAGCATAATTCAATCCTCCATAAAAACCTGTAAAGAAATTAGCTGAGCTGTACATACCCGGTACTAAATTTTGGAAATTAACTCCATTTATTTGGAAATATGTATTTCCTGTATTCGGTTTACCAAAACTAAACCCAAATAGTCTTCCTGTACTTGTATTTCCGTATGTTGTATAATTTCCTGTTGCCGGATTACCATCTGTTATAGTAACATCCCAGTAATTATTTGGTGTCCAAACGTCTGATACCGGAGCTACGGTAGAAGACTCTACATCTGTTGCTGTCGCTCCTGTTGCTGTAGTATGCCCTGCCTCTTTGACTGTAAATCGAAACTCTCTAGCTCCCACTCCTGACCCTACATTATTAACAACTGCAGATGGTACAGAGAATGCGTATTCATTGAACACTCCTGTTTCTGTAGTTACTGTATTTCTTGCCCCTTGTGTTGCAATAGATTCATTTTGTGTTCGCTCTACTACTAATATTTGACGTTCAGAAAGAGATTTAACCAATGTCCAACCTCCATTTGACATATCACAATACGTTTTAAACTTATTGGCTGAAGCATCTTTAATCCAATAATATCCATCAGCTGCCGAAGGGTTTTCACTTAAAATTTCGGTACATCTATTTGCCGGATAAGCAAATGTTCCTATCGAAGTTTGTACTGTAACCGGAACTGAACATGCACTACCATTTCCAGGTGCTGTAAATTGATAGTTATTTGTTCCTGTGGCACTCGGTGTTCCTTGCCCATATAGCCTAATACTTGTAGTACTGGCTGTTATATTTACTGAACCCGATGAGAATCTAATTCCATTAATCATTGGGGTTTCAAGAACAGCTTCTCCAGGAGTTGTTACAGATGTAATAGGTACATCTATATAATTTGTTCCATTAAGTGCAACTGCTGTATAATAGTCTCCATTTAGGGTTGCAGTGCTACAATCAACTGTAAAAGTCGTTGCAGACCCCGCTACTGATATGGTAGGTAATGTACAACTTGGTGTTACTGCTATTCCATTAAACATTACAGAAACAGTATCTGTCTGTGGTCCTGTGGAAGGAACTCCTTGCCCTGATAGTACTACTGTTTGATTTCCTGTTTCCGTAAACACTCCTGATTTACTAAATGAATAACCATTCGTTGTAGTTAATATAATCTGATAAGTTCCAATTTCTGTAATATTTAATACTAAGGTATATGTATTGTTTGTCCCTAAGGCTATACCTTCTGTATATGTCCCCGAAGCACCAACCGGTGGATCGCAGCTTAGCAAATCAAATTGCGCCGGATCAAATGTTCCACAGAGACTAAGCCATTTTAAAACTCCTGTATCATAATAATTTAAACAATTGGTTGTCGTATTAAAAATCATTAAACCATTAGCTGGTGATGTAATATCATCTCTTTCTGACTTTGTCAATCGTGGAATTAAAACTCCCTTTGTCGTAGAGGTTATATCTAGTTGTGCTGTTTGGTTTATTGTAGAACTTCCTATACCTATTTGTCCCTGCTGATAAATATTTTCAGAATTTGAAGTTGCTCCTATATCAGAACTGCTGGAATACCAGGGTTCTTTACCTCCTGTTGCAACCCATAATTCCGAATCGGCATCATAGTAATAAAATCCTGCTCCAAAAATATTTTGGGTTTTACCTGAACTACCTGTACCTTCTGATATAAAAATCATTACTCCATTCTGGTCACTACTATAATCACTGTCTTTAGTAGCTAGTTCTGTAACAGTGAATGTTGGTATTAAAACTCCATCTGCAGTACCGGTAGTACTACTTTTTTTTACTTCAAGTGTTGCTTTTGGGGTATCTGTATTAATCCCTACTTGACCATTAACCAAAATGGTAAATACAAAAAGCAACAATATATTTAATTTTATATTTTTCATATATTATTTGATATTTTATTATTGATTGTTTCAAATGGTTATTGAGAACCATTTGAAACTTATTTTATTTAGCAATTTCCCATATGGTTCTTTGGTGGAGGGCGAATAGTTTGATTATAAAATACTTTTCTTTGCTTATATTTCTTTCTGTAAAAGAATGTATGCTGATAAAGATCAGAGGTTATATTATATACACTTGTTTTTGACCACAAAACCATCTTTTTCACCTTACCTGAGGCTGAAACTAATCCTTGATGAAATTGTTTATTCACACCTATAAAATTTTCAGGTGATCGCCCTGAATAGATGGTCTTAACTGTTTTTTCTATTGATTTCTTTGACTTTGATTTTTGAGAAGAAGTAGATTTTTGAGGAATAGACTTTTTTTGCTCTCTTACTTTTTTGGTAGTAGAGGGGTTTTCCTTTATTTCCATAACTTTTACATAATGTTCAAAACCAACAACTTTCGTCCCTTCTCTAATGAAAATTGTAGTAATAACATTGGTGAATCCTTCTTTTTTCTCTAGCTCAACGTTTTTTTCTTCTGGTTCTTTTGTAAAACCATAAACATTCTGCTTCCCAAAAAAAGGCACCACCAATACCAGCAATAAATACTTGAATGTATTATGCATAAAAATTCCCTAATCTTATGCAAAGATAAGGTTAATGTGATTACAATCATTAAATTAATGTAACATTTTGATTATAGAAAAATCTATATCAAATTTTAGATATCTAGTGAAAAAAATGCCTTTTCTTGATAAAGAAAAGAAAGAGTACCATTATGAGTATTCCAATTGTATTTGCCAATATATCTAGCAAGTCAAAAGACCTTCCCTGATGGGTGAAATATTGGAGTAGTTCTATCAGAATACCTACAAAAAAAGGTAATAGAACCAAACCTACATAACTTTTGACCATTGCTGATTGGTACAGTAAATAAGTGAAAATGAAGAATAAGGTAAAGTGTACAACCTTGTCTCCATTTTTTAAAAAGATTTCTGGTAACCAATCTCTTTCTTCTGCCTTTACTATATCGCTCGGAAGTAGCGTTACGACGAATAAAAAGAGGGTATATAAGCCTAAAAGAAGTTTTGTAAATGTGCTTCCTCTCCTAAGCTGTGATTTCTTGATAAGCTGCTGCATCTAGTAGTGATTCTAATTCGGCAGTATCAGAAATTTCAATTTTGATAATCCATCCGTCTCCATAAGGATCTGAGTTTATTTTTTCTGGTTCGTCATTTAACCCTTCGTTGACTTCAACTAGTTTTCCACTTATTGGCATAAATAAGTCTGAAACGGTTTTTACAGCTTCTACTGAACCAAATGCTTCTCCTACCGCAACGTCATCACCTTCTCCTGCCGAAATGTCAACATAAACGATGTCTCCCAATTGGTCTTGTGCATAATCCGTAATTCCAATAAAAGCATTATTTCCTTCTATTCGAACCCACTCATGGTCATTACTGTACTTTAATTCTTGTGGCACATTCATAGTATAACTTGTATTTTATTTAATCAATTTATTTAATTTCCAAATGATAATGTTAGGCTAAGTCCTGCACGGATGGTTGATATTGGGTAGGCTGTTGAAATTTTGTATTCAGTTACCATTTGATCCCAAAAGAATTTTAAGTTAAGGTTTTTACTGAAATCATAATCTGCTGAAAACTGAATAGATAATAATTTTTGCCCTCCGGTAACTTGCGAGTCTCCATCCAAAATTCTACGGATCCGGGTTTCACTGTCACGTAAACGTCCGTCTAAACGGAAATTTAAATCCCCTTTAAATGTCTTATTTTTTCCTTGGTAACGCATTTTGAACTTTAAATCACGAATCACGTAACCCATTCCCAGTACATACTCTGTTCCGTAATCTTCTGTCAAAGTATAGTTACTCAAACTCATAGTCATCAAACGGTCTCTATTGTATTGAGCTCTTATCTGTAAGCTATTTCTGAAGGTCATATCTACCCCAATTAATGGAGAAAAAGACTCAATCATATTAACTGACCCATATATGTTTTCTGAGTAGAAGTTGTTATTTAAATCTCGTCCAAATGGATCTCCAAAGTAATTTGGGTTGGATTGGATTCCATTTACAGTATAAGATGATAAATAATTATGTGAAAGTTCAAATACCTCAAAAGTTCGATTGATGAACGGAATATTGGTCATTCCTGTGTAGGTAATGTTCCAGTTTGGTAACGGGACTTTTCGGTTGTATCCTAGTGAAGCACTTTTTGCATTTCTACCCTCTACTGCCGAAACAAATGCCGGAATCAGTACATCATAGTTAGACAGTCCATATCCTTCATAGTAACCATCTCCTGACGGTGCCATACCATTTGCCATACCTAAACGCTCGGAAATCATTTGTGTATTGTCAAGAAACGTTTGGTACATCTTGTCTGGATCCATAAAAGAGGTTGAAATGGCAATATTACTACTGTTTAGTGTTTGTTGACGGTCTAAATATGTATTTACATTATTCCCTGCTGTGCGTAAATTAAATGCGTTTTCAGAACTTCTGTACGTTGACATTCGTTTTGCATTTAAGTCAATTCGTAGATTTGGAAAAGGTTCTATAAGTGATGTTGCTGTAAAGTTTGTACCTCTTGTTACAACATATGGGTCGAGTAATTGGTCACTTCTGGTTATCCAATCATTTCCGGATTCAATGAATTTTCGTTTAATGTCGAACTCTGTACCGTAAATAAATCCGGCTCCCGGTCCCCCACCATTATTTCCAAATCCAAAGAAATTAGGCTCTGACAATATACCCGGAATGACTGCTCCATTGGTTTGGTTATAGTTAAATTGGAATCGTTTTACACTCGAAACTATCATCCAAACATAGTCTTGTCCTCTAAATTTATTTTTGAATTTATGTGGTTTTTTAATTTTTCGTAATGCTTTCAGTGACATTCCCTCATAGGCTCTCGTCAGGGAGTCTATTTCTCTTTTTCGCCCTCTTTTTATAGAATCCATCTTTTCATATCCTCTAAATTCTTTATAGAATTTAGACATATCAAAATCACCCAACATATTGAAATTGCTTGCATTTTGTGCTATATTCCCTAATCCTTGACCGTCTGTATTTGGTGCATTTAGAAATACGGTAGAACGTGCTTGCCAATTGTAACTATTGGTTACTCCTAATTCTAAATTAGCAAAATTCATGTATGGGAATAAATGTAGTGGTGTTTTCCAGTTCAATTGAATTTGATGATCATAATTCACCGGTCTTCCTACTTCGAAGAAGTTATTCCAAATCAATCCTTTGTCTGCATATTCAAAACGAGAACCGTCATTTAACGTTCGTGTGGATGATGTATAGTCTAAACGAAGTGATTTTGTCAAATCAAAGCCTACGTTGTACTGCCAAGAGAATAAGAAATTATTACTAAAGGCTACTGGAAATAGATAGGCTGTTCCTCCAAAAAATTGGTTTAAATCTCGGTATTGTCTTTCAGTATAAGTACGATCTATATCTGTTCTAAATGAGAATCTAGTAGGTAATGGGTTTACATTAAATTCTTTGATGAATTGTAAATATTTAGCCGATTTGGCGGTGTCCTGAACGGCTCTCCAATTTTCAAAAGGACGATATGATTTTGTAGGGAATCCATAGTTATAGTTTAACGATGCTCTCACATTTTTAGTCAAATTATACTGTGTGTAAATATCTCTATTGTACATATCTGCATACATAAATGACAATGCGAAGTTGGATGGGTCATAGAACCTTGTCGGTTTGTTATTTGTTTTAACTTTTCGAATGTTACTAAACGTAATGGACTTTTGCTGTGAGTAAGTTCTAGCTACATCTTTCAATTCCTCTCTTCTTGGATCCTCATCAAAAAGAACATCATTATCTAGTGGGTTGTATTTAGGATCTGCAAATTGTTCACTCATTGTAACATTTACCGGTATTTCCATTCCCCATTTTTCTGGTAAGAATTTATCTAATTTAACTTGAGCACTTACCGCATAGTCTTTATATTCTTCTTGACTTCGCTGACTTGGTCCCTGATCAATTGCTCCAAATCCTGCGGAACTGATACTACCCGAAACTTGCACCTGTGCAAAATCTCCCAATGTAAATCCTAGATTTGCCATAGCAGCATATCCACCTTCGTTGTCAATTTCACTCAGTCGAAGCTCATTTACCCAAACTAATACTTCTTTGTCGCTCGTATTTGTAGAACGCACACCTATCATTACGGATGTTACATTTCCTAGTGATGGCCGTCCTTTTACGTAAATAACTTTATTTGGATTATCCTCATTTGGTATAAACCCAAATCGGTTCAACGGATTAGCTGCAGCATCTAAATCTCTCGCTTTTTTGGCATCTACAAAATAATCGGTAAATAAGTCAATCAAATTTTCTTCCGGCCAAATTCTATTTGGATTTGCATCCGGTGCATTTGATGTGTATTTTAATGGGATTTCATATTCATAATAGTTGTCTGAATAATCACTTCCTAAACGAACAAATAACTTGGTTGTTTCATCTAAATTTTGGTTGGTTACATCCAATAAGTTCTCAGCATGAACAAACATCTCCAATCGCTTGTATCTTCTCAAATCCAAATTGGTGTTTTTAAATACTGCTTTGGTTGGGCTGTTTGCGTTTAACTTCGCTTTCAAAACCATAGATGCTTCATTTTGGCTTTGGTAACCTGTAGTTCCTTGTGTTTCTTCTCTTTCGATTCCCGGAGGTAATACGTATGGTGGGTGATTCGTAGAGTTCTCTTCTAGTGTTACCTGACCTATTTCTAAGTTTGATAAAAACTCGTCTGCATTGACTCCTTCTTCTGACCCTCCCGGTGTTGGATAAAGTGTTTTTGGGTATCTTCTCCAATTACTTCGTACCAAGTCCATAGTGGCAAAACGAAGGGTTGTTTCTTGGTCAAATCCTCGCATCAAAACTCTCATGAAACGTGCTGAAGTCAAAACACTTTCTGCTGCAGAGATTTGTTCGTCTGTTACTAAATCATCTACTCCATCACCATCTATGTCAGTGTCAAATGCATCAACCGGTATTCTAAACTGATACCATGTTATGGGTTGTTTCTGCCCATTTGGCAACTCAACTTCTGCTTCTTTTTTAGCTACTATATAATTACTTGAATTATTCATTAAATCTGAAGGACTTAATTTTACAGAGTATTGGTTATACAGTTCTGTTTGGTCTAAGTTGTAGTCTAAATTAATATCCTCAGCATCGGGTTGCATACTATATGCGTCTAGTAAATCATCTGTTGAGTTATTTCCTTGCGGTCCTTGGAAATATTTATAACGTGATGTAATGGAACCTGCTTCTGGTGTTTCTGCCCAACGATCGTCTAAATAAAATACGTAGTTATCTGCTGCCGGGTCATTTTCTCCTGTAACCGGATTGGTTTGTGCAAGTCCGTATAGAGCATTCTCCTCTGTATCTGTCAAACCATTGTATCCCAAATCTTGTTCTTTTCTAGCTGCTCCTTCTGTTTCGTATGCGTAAATAATCGGGTAATTTTCTGGTTGGTTACCCCAATTTGTTTGTGAAATTTCATTTGAAGCTCCTGTGTAGGGCATTCCATTTTCATAGAGTAGTTGTCCATCTTTTAGTATATCTTCTGAAACATTTCCTAACTGAATGATCAAGTCTCCATTTCCACCAACACCATCAGCATACGGGTCCATCATCCAAAATTCTAGATATTCAATATTAGAATCAATGAAGTTTGTTACAGAAATTGGGCGCATAGCTCCACCCCAACCTTGTGTATCTGTTGAAGATGGGTTTACATTATAGGGTCCATTAATTCCCGGATAGAATGTCATATCAAAGGTATTGATGTAAGCAGCAGCTCCTGCCATTACATTTCTTTGGTCAAAAAGTTCTTTTAACTCTACTCGTCTTACACGGTGCTGTGAAAGTTCAGCGTCTGTAATTCCTGAGGGAGCATTTCCTCCAATTCCATAAAAACGTGGGTCTATGCTATACCACGACATGAGTTTACGTCCATTTCCATACAGAAGGTCGTCATTGCTTGAACCATGTGGGAAAAACGGGTGAGTTGTTCCGGTGTAACCCGCCGGTTTACCTGGGACACTTGCCATTTTCCAAGATCCCGCATCCATCAAACTTATTTTGGATTGGGAGTCTTCAAAATCATCTATATAAGAGTTACCATCTGCTGCGTTGTTTTGTCCCGGCATCAGATAAGCACCTTCTGCACTAAAGTTAATTTGAGAAACTTGATCAGTTTTGATTCCCGGAATTTTGTTGGTTAATCGTGTGAGAAATTCTGACTCTCCTGTATATTCGGTGTGTAATCCAAAAATCGTATTGCTTACCGGTTCTGCTCCAAATTGAACCTTTTGTGTAAGTGGTCTTTCTTGATAATTGACAATCGTTCCACCCACCAAAAAGTTATCTGAAAAATGATGATCTACGTTTAGTCCCATAAATCGTTTTTTCTGCATGTTGAAAGTGGACTGATTCTCTAAGCTAATATTGATTGGAACTCCGGAGTTTTTTAGTTGTTCATTTAAAATTGTCACCTGACCTAACTGATAATCGACTGTGTAATCAACTCCTTCTATCAATTCCATTCCATTTGCAGTCACTGTTACGGAGCCTTCCGGCACGTTGAATGCGCCTAATGGGATTCCTCCGCCCACTTCACCTTTATAACGACCTGCTAAGCTATAACGTTGTGCTAATCTTTCTGCATCTAAAGTATTGGGTAACTGATGGTAAATTTGATTGAAGACATAAGGTGAATTTGGATCTCCCAACACGCCTTCTAAGTGTTCTCCAAATGGTTCAACCGTTGTAAAAACTATTGTTCCCTGATTAGAGTTAACTGTTACTCCTTCGATGAAGTCAAAAATACCGTCTCCATAATTCCCATTACCACTCATCTGCAAATTTCCATTCATATTCAAACGGTCCATATTCATCACTTGTAGTAAAGTTTTGTCCTGAACAGGAGTATTTGGCAAATAGTTAATCACTCCTGAAGAGTTTGCACTATTGTCTTTAAACTCAACATTCATAACAAAGTCTTCGGGTGAAATGGTCAAAGCATTGATGGAGTATATATTTTTCATCATCAAATCCCACATCGGTGATGCCACATTTACTGTTGTGTTGGGTTTGATTAATTTTGTAATCAGCAATTGGTCTTGTTCGTCTGACATTTCCCCAACTGTGTAAATCACTCCGGGATTACTGTTTCGAGTATATTGAAATGACACTGCCAGAAGGTCTTCACCATCTACCAAAGGTTGATTTAACGAGATATATCCTAATGATGGGTAAAATGTATATTCAGATGTACTTAATTTTCGTACGTTTTCATTTACTAAATAGTGTTCTCCTTCTTGAAAGGTTTCACTTCCAAAGGAATACCCATTCATCAAAGATCTTGCTGAACTGGCATCACGAATCCCTCCTAATACTGAAACCTGATTATACAGCGTTCCGTTTGTGGGGGAAGAACCATTGTCCGCCAAATCTCTTAATGCTAACGTAGTACGACGTTGCTCTTGATTGGCTCCACCATTGTCAATTCGCCAAACCTCAATTCTATTTATGACTATGTCACTTGAAATTTGTGGATAATTTACAAGTGCATTGTCATAACTATCTCGGAAAAATTGTCCTAAAAAGAAATGACGGTTATAATCATAATCTTCTGCATAAACTTGATATTCTGTCAAAACACCACCTCCCTGAACGGTTATGTTTTTTGATTCTGAGCGTTGTTCAGAAAAAACCATACTTACATCTGTATTTCCAAAACGTAAGTCGGTTCGAACTCCAAATAAAGATTGGGCACCTGTAATCAATGAAGTATTTAAGGGCATACTGATGTTCCCTACTTCTATGTTTTGAAGAATATTGTCTTCACCTCCTCCTGACAAATCTTTCCATTGTAGCTTCATTTGGTTTTCGAAGCCAAATCCTGCCTGGGTATCATAATTTGCTTTTAGCTGTAAATTTTCTCCTATTTTCCCTAAAACACTCATTTGGATTCGCTGCTGTAAATCTACTGTTAGTGTGTTTCGGTTTTGAGGCAATAATTGAGGGTTATCTATTTTTTGAATAAACAATCCTAAGTCCAACTGTGCTGAACCTTGTGGAATTAATTGAATTTCGTTTCCTCCAAAAATGGTTTCAAATACACGGGATTTTATTTTCAGACTTGGTAAGATGTTTCCGGAATTTTCACCTTCTCTATCACCAAACGCATTGGTTCGGTACATTTCATCATAGCTTCTTGACTTATCACGGTAGTAACCGTCTATTTCTTGATTTAAAATTAAATCTAAATAATCTTTACTGGAAATATAAACGGGTTCTCCTACGATAATTTCACCGACTTTTGGCCAAAGCACATATTGGTCACGTACTGGATCATAAATTATATCATAATTGATTTGATCATCCAAATACAATCCTCCTTCTTGATTTTCAAATGGATAAGGTAAGGTATCTGATTCTTCCGGTTCTTGTCCGTTTGCTATACCGATAAATAACAATAAAAAAAATATCGGAAACAAACTTTTCGTCCTACTCATGTGTATATAAAGCTGTTTCAAAAACTATAATCTTTTTAGCGCCTCTTTTACCAATACGTCCGCTTCTGCTTCTGGAAAGTCTTTTGAAACGATTTCCAATACTTTTTCAGCAGTTTTGGTTGGCATACCGAGAACTTCTAATGCTGATAACGCTTCAAATTTAGATTTATTTTTAGAATTATTTGAATTTATATCAAAATTAAATTCATCTCCTTCTAATTTGTCTTTCAAATCAATTATAATTCTTTGTGCTGTTTTGGCTCCAATTCCCTTTACACTTTGTAAAACTTTAACATTTGCATTTGCTATGGCTTCTCTAATTTCATCTATATCGAGTGAGGACAACATCACCATGGCTGATGATGGCCCTACTCCATTTACCGAAATTAATTTCAAAAAAACTTCTCGTTCTTGTTGTGAATAAAATCCATATAAAATCTGTGCATCTTCACGAACAATTAGGTGCGTAAAAATTTTCAAATTTTCTTCTTTTTCAATTTTTGAATACGAATTGAGACTGATATTTACATGATATCCAACACCATTGCATTCGATAATGGCATGGGTTGGGTAAATTTCGGCTAGTTTTCCGTTTAGGTGTGCTATCATTTTTTTCTTTGTTGTGCATCAATTACCGCAATGGTTGCTAAATTCACAATCTCATCTATGGTGGAACGCATTTGTAAAATATGTACCGGTTTATTTAAACCCATCAAAATTGGTCCAATTACTTCTGAATTTTCAATCCCTCTCAATATTTTGTAGGATAAATTTCCGGCTGCCAGATTAGGAAATATCAAAACATTTGCTCTTTTTCCATTTAGTTTTGAAAAAGGATAGTTTTTGGAAATTAATTCTTGATTTAATGCAAAATCCGGCTGAATTTCACCATCTACTACCATATCCGGATGTGATTTATGCAACATGGCTACCGCCTGACTTACTTTCTGAGAGGTTTCTGTGCGGGATGAAAAATTCTCAAATGAAAGCATTGCTACTCTTGGACGAATCCCAATTCCACGAACTACATAGTCTGTCATTCGAGCAATTTTTGCCAATTCTTTTGCCGTTGGGTTATCATTAATCGTTGTATCTGCAAAAAACAAAGGTCCTTTTTTTGTCATAACCAGCATAAGCCCTGCTACTTTTTTTATTCCCGGTGCCGGCCCTATTGTTTCTAAAACTGGTTTTAGAGAGCTGGCATAGCTCTTTGTGCTTCCTGTCAGGAAGGCATCTGCTTCTCCTGCTTCTACCATCATAGAACCAAAATAGTCCCGACTGGTCAATACTCTTTTGGCATTGTAAAGCGTCATTCCTCTACGGTTTCTCTTTTCCCAAAGTTTTTGTGCCAATCGGTTAACTTGATCTTCTGATTCTTTTGCTTTTGGATCTATAATTGGTACATCTAATTGAATATCATATTCTTTTTTTATTTCTTCAACTTTCTCTTTATTTCCCAATAAAATTGGATGAGCAATTCCCTCATCATGGACAATTTGTGCTGCTTTTAACACATTGTACTCTGCTGCATTACTAAACACTATGGTTTTTGGATCTTCTTTTGCTCTGTTTTGAAGCATCCGAATTAATTTCTGATCGCTACTCATTCGATTTAATAATTCTTCTTCGTAAACAATCCAATTATTGATAGGTTTACGTGCTACTCCTGATTCCATTGCTGCTTTTGCGACTGCTATAGAAACTTTTGTAATCAGCCGATTATCAAATGGTTTGGGAATTATATAATCACGCCCAAAACTCAAATTTCCTGTTTTGTATGCCATATTTACAATTTCCGGAACGGGTTCTTTTGCTAAATCAGCCAATGCATGAACTGCTGCCAATTTCATTTCTTCATTTATTTTAGAAGACTGAACATCGAGTGCTCCCCGAAATATAAATGGAAAGCCTAATACGTTATTCACCTGATTAGGATAGTCTGACCTACCGGTTGCCATAATCACGTCAGAACGGGTTTCCACTGCTTGGTCATACGTAATTTCCGGATTGGGGTTTGCCATGGCAAATACGATAGGGTTTTTACTCATAGAAAGCAACATTTCGGGTAAAACCACATCCGCTTTGGATAACCCGATAAAAACATCGGCATTTTTCATAGCTTCTTCGAGTGTTTTCAAATCTGTATTTCGGACGAAAGGTAATTTTTCTTCATTTAAATCTGTACGATGATGATTAATAACCCCTTTGCTATCACACATCAATATATTTTCAGGATTGGCTCCTAATGCTATGTACAGTTTAGTACAGGCAATAGCCGCTGCCCCTGCTCCATTCACTACAAATTTTACTTGATCAATCTTTTTTTCTGCTAATTCTAGTGCATTTAGTAATGCTGCTGCTGAGATAATTGCTGTGCCGTGTTGGTCATCGTGCATAACAGGGATGTCCAATTCCTCTTTCAATCGTCGTTCAATTTCAAAGGCTTCGGGTGCTTTTATATCTTCCAAGTTAATCCCTCCAAAAGTTGGTGAGATGGATTTTACAATTTCTATAAATTTATCGGGATCTTTTTCATTGATTTCTATGTCAAAAACATCTATATCTGCAAATATTTTAAACAATAGTCCTTTACCTTCCATAACGGGTTTTGATGCTAAAGGCCCGATGTCTCCCAGTCCTAAAACGGCTGTTCCGTTGGATATCACTGCTACTAAGTTTCCTTTCGTTGTATAACGATATGCGTCATTTGGATTTTTCTCAATTTCAAGACATGGTTCTGCTACTCCCGGAGAGTAAGCCAATGCTAAATCTCGCTGTGTATCATGATTTTTAGTAGGGATAACTTCTATTTTCCCCTTTCGCCCCATTTCATGATAGCGCAAGGCATCTTGACGTAATTTATCTTTTTTTTCTGTACTCTTTTTTACTTTTTGCTTGAAGCAAATATAAGTAAGGTCTGCCAAGTACGAAATTTGCAGATAGAAATTTTAACTTTAATAAATCAGAAATTTAGTCTCGTTCTTCGAATTTATGAGGTAAAAAGGTACAATCTAACTCAAAGGGTATAAGTTCATTTCCCTCTTCTGTGAAATCTTGGACTTTTCCACTCCATTTCAAACACATTGTTCCTGATTCATCTTTATAGAAAGAAAGCTGATTACTATCTGCTTCAAAATTTTCATCTGAAAAACTAACAGTTGCGTAGTAAAACTCTTCTAAATCACCTTCTTCATCTTCAATTTCAACAAATGAATTGGGTATTTGAACCGTTTTCCCCTCCAGTTCTTCAAGCTCTGAAACAGCTACCGGAAAATCGTCAACAAACAAACTCACTTGTGCAAAATCATTTTGAATTGAGTCTCCTTCAACATGATCTAAGTCATCTGTAGAGTGAATTTCAATAAGGAGTTGTTGCTGTTTTCCTGAGTAAACTACTTTGCAAAAGCATTTATCAATGTGATAGGTAAGCGTATCTTCCGGATGGAAGAATTTAATCGTTTTCATTTTAAACTTTAAATCATAACTTTCAGCGAAGATAAAAAAGAGTTGCGAATAGCAAAAGGCTTCTGTTTATTTTTTTAAGATTAATTCTACAAAAAAAGGCTTCCTACTAAATTAGAAAGCCTTTTTACTCTTTTTTTCAGTATAAAAATACTTTAATTATTCTGTTACCGGTTGGATGGAAACGTAAGATCTGTTGTCCGCTTTTTTACGGAAAACAACTGTACCGTCAACTAGTGCGAATAGTGTGTGATCTTTACCAATCCCCACACCATCTCCCGGATGATGCTTAGTACCTCTTTGGCGAACTATGATGTTCCCTGCAATTGCAGATTGCCCACCGAATATCTTTACTCCTAGACGTTTTGAGTGTGACTCACGTCCATTTTTGGAACTACCGACTCCTTTCTTATGTGCCATTTCAGTTTCGTTTTTCTGTTAATAAATTAAGATTTCCCTCCGTTGAGTTCATCTTGCCATGCTTTTAATTCATCAAATTTACCTTCGGCTGCAAGTTCTGCTTGCTTTGCCCAAGTTTCAGGGTCTAAATGTGCTAACGTGCTACTTGCTTCAGATAAAATTGTTTTGATGTCTTCTGCTGATTTTTTAGATAATTTAGTAAATGAATCAACTCCTGCCGCAACTAATGCTTCTGCTGCTTTTGGACCTATTCCTTCTACTAATTTTAAGTCATCTCCTTTTTTTGTTGCTTTCTTAGCCGTTGTTTTGGCTACTTTTGGAGTTGTTTTTTCTTCTTTTACCTCAGCTTCCTTTTTAGGAGCTGCTTTTTTTGCCTTTCCTATACCAATCGATGTTACTTCAATCTTTGTAAACTGTTGGCGGTGACCATTTTTCTTTTTGTAACCTTTTCTCCTTTTCTTTTTGAATACGATTACTTTGTCACCCTTTACGTGTTCTACGATTTTTGCTACTACGGAAACTCCGTCTATAACCGGGGCGCCAACTTGTACGGAACCGTTGTCAGTAAGTAAAACCCGATCAAAAGAAACTTGATCTCCGGCTTCGCCTTGCAAACGGTTTACATACAACTGCTGGTCTTGCTCAACTTTATACTGAAGCCCTGCTATTTCTACAATTGCATACATTATTATACTATTTTTAGATTTTTTCGGACGGCAAATGTACAAATTATTCTCACCAATTCATGAAACTTATTTAATTTTTTCTAAAATCACTCTAAATTATGGAAATTAAAGTTAATTGTTCAAAAAACCCTATTATCTCATTAAATTATTTATAATCATTATAAATTAAGTTATTTCTCCTAAAAAGACCAAATTATAACCAAGAGTACTTTGCCCCCCATGAATAGTTCGTAAATTTACACGCTGAAATTTTTTAAGATAAAAAATGAATACATCTTTAGATTATATTCCTATACTCATTTTGTTCCTTTTGGCAATAGGATTTGTGGTTTCAACCATTGTTATCACACATTTTTTAGGTCCAAAAAGATCTACGAGTGAGAAATTGGATAATTTTGAAAGTGGAATAGAACAAGTTGGAAATGCAAGAAAACCTTTTTCAATCAAATATTATTTGGTTGCCATATTATTTGTTCTTTTTGATGTAGAGGTGATTTTTTTCTACCCTTATGCTGTTAATTTCAAAGAGTTAGGCTGGGAAGGATTTGCTGCTATTTCTACTTTTGTAGGTTTGTTTCTGATAATGTATCTTTATGTTCGTAAAAAAGGTGCTTTAGATTGGGAAAAATAATGCACTGAATGATGTTGACTATAAAATTGAAATCATGATTCATAATAAAAGGCCGGTTACTCACAACACAAATGTAAAAGTTGTAGACATGCCGGAAGGTTTTCAGGGAGAAGGCTTCATGACCATGCAATTATCAAAAGTAATTGGCTTGGCACGCAAAAACTCCATTTGGCCACTTCCGTTTGCAACGAGTTGCTGCGGTATTGAATTCATGGCAACCATGGGTTCTACCTATGATTTATCAAGGTTTGGAAGTGAGCGTTTAGCCTTTACACCTAGGCAATGTGACCTTCTAATGGTAATGGGAACAATTTCCAAAAAAATGGCCCCCGTGCTTCGGCAAGTTTATATTCAAATGGCAGAACCTCGTTGGGTTTTAGCCGTTGGAGCTTGTGCCAGTAGCGGTGGAATATTTGATTCTTACTCTGTCTTACAGGGTATTGATCAAGTTATTCCCGTAGATGTTTATGTGCCGGGTTGTCCACCTAGACCAGAAGGAATTATACAAGGAGTTCTTCGAATCCAAGAATTAATCGAATCTGAAAGTATTCGAAGACGTGAAAGTGATGAATACCAATTATTATTAAAAAGTTACGGCATTTCATAAAATAAAAAAGTTATGTTGGATAATAAATTTGTTTTTGAAAAACTAGTAGAAAAATTTGGTGAAACAATCATCGGTTACGAAGAAAATCATGATTTGATTGCTATACATGCCGATAAAGAGTCAAATTTAAAAATATTACAATTTCTTTACGACGATGAAAGTCTAGGTTTTCGGTTTCTAACTGATTTGACTGCAATTCATTATCCAAATAATTCCGGTGAGGAATTAGTTGTAACCTATCTAGTGTATAATATGCAAAAGAATTTTCATATTCGGCTCAAATTTCCACTAAACATAAATGAACCCAATATTTACACTGCATCAAAACTATTTGAAACTGCTAATTGGCTTGAAAGAGAATGTTATGATTTCTATGGTGTAAATTTCGTTGGACATCCAAATTTAATTCGCATAATGAATGTTGATGAAATGGACTATTTCCCCATGAGGAAAGAATTTCCGGTTGAAGACCAGACTCGAACCGATAAAGATGATGAAATGTTTGGTCGAGGCGGACATTTTAATTTTGGAAATATCACCATTTAATTCAAAACAAAAATGGCAGAAGCAAAACAACATATAAAGTTACCAAAAGAATCATTGGAGAAAACCACTTCAACGCTTAATCTTGGGCCTACACACCCGGCAACACATGGTGTATTCCAAAACATTTTAGAAGTTGATGGAGAACGAATCATAAAAGCAACTCCAACCGTTGGTTACATTCACCGTGCTTTTGAAAAACTAGCCGAAAGAAAACCACTTTACCAGATAACACCACTTACTGATCGCTTAAATTACTGTTCTGCTCCTATCAATAATTTAGGTTGGCACTTAACCGTAGAAAAATTTGTAGGAATTGACGTTCCTGCAAGAGCACAGTATTTGAGAGTAATCGTCATGGAACTTTCTCGAATCGCAGACCACTTGATTTGTAACTCTATTCTAGGTGTAGATGCCGGAGCATTTACCGGGTTTTTATACGTATTCCGTCACCGTGAATTGGTATATGAAATATTTGAAGAAATTTGTGGAAGCAGGTTGACAACCAATATTGGTAGAATTGGTGGTTTTGAGAGGGACTTCAGTGAAGCAGCTTGGGAAAAGATCAACAGATTTTTAGACGAATACCCCAAAGCATTAAAAGAATTTGAAGATTTATTCAACCGAAACCGAATCTTCATGGAAAGAACTCAAGGCGTAGGAGGGATCAGTGCCGAAAGAGCTTTAAGTTATGGCTTCACCGGTCCAAACCTGAGAGCAGCAGGAGTTGACTATGATGTACGTATACAAAAACCTTATTGCCGATATGAGGAATTTGACTTTCAAGTACCCGTTGGAACAACCGGAGACTGCTATGACCGATTTCTAGTAAGAAATGAAGAGATGTGGCAAAGTATCAGTTTGATAAAACAAGCCATCCAAAAAATAAATAATTTAAAAGGAGAAGAAGCAACAAAATACCATGCCGATGCTCCTGACTTCTACCTCCCGTTAAAGAAAGATGTTTATTCCAAAATGGAGTCGTTAATTTACCATTTCAAAATCATAATGGGAGAAGTAGATATACCCGTAGGAGAAATTTACAATGCAGTCGAAGGAGCGAATGGAGAACTAGGATATTACTTCATAAGTGATGGAGGAAGATCTGCCTACCGTTTGCATTTCAGAAGACCTTGTTTCATCTACTATCAAGCCTTTCCTGAACTAGTAGAAGGCTCCATGATAAGCGATGCCATTTTGACTATGAGTAGTTTAAATTTAATTGCAGGAGAATTAGATGCCTAAATTATGAGTATGCAGACGAAAGTTCAATTTTCAGAAGAAACCTATTCCAAAATAAAGGAAATTATCACACACTATCCGGAAGGGAAACAAAAAAGTGCGTTGATTCCTGTTTTACATATCGTTCAAGCAGAAAGCAACGGGTGGCTAGACGTTCCGGTGATGGATCATGTAGCAGAAGTATTAGAGATTTTACCGGTAGAAGTATATGAAGTTGCTTCTTTCTATACTATGTTTAATTTAAATCCGGTGGGGAAATACGTTTTAGAGGTTTGTAGAACAGGTCCTTGTATGCTAAGTGGTTCCGATAAAATTATGGAACATATCAAAAAAACACTGAACATCAAAGAAGGAGAAACAACCCCTGATGGGTTGTTTACCCTAAAACCTGCAGAGTGTTTAGGTGCTTGTGGATACGCTCCCATGATGCAGTTGGGAAAGACATACCGTGAGAACCTGACGATTGAAAAAGTAGATGAATTGTTAGAAGAATTAAGAAAACTCGCTTAATGATTAAACCTCTTTTCATATCACTTATTTCAAGTTCCATACTTTTCATTCCTGAAAAGAAATTGGAAACAGGAGTTTATTATGTTAAGCGGCAACAAGAAAATTCCACTATTTCAGTATATGACAAATTATACCAAACCACTCTTTACATCGATACCGTTGCAATATGCAAAAAAGAAGATTTTAAAGAAGCAACCATTGACACTCCGGAGTACACTAGAAATCATCCTGTTCTAAATGTTGTATTAACCGAAAAAGGAAAAGAAAGATTTGCAGAAGCTACTCGGAAATCAATTGGAAGTCAATTGGCTATTTTCATAGAAGGAGAATTTATCTTTGCACCCATGGTTCAAGAAGAAATTAAAGATGGAAAATTTCAAATAAGTGGTGGTTTTTCAATGGAAAAAATCACCCAATTAAAAAATAAATTAATTGAAAATCCCGAAACGAATTAGAAAATGGGAGAAACAAGATTATTATTAAAACACGCTGATGTTCCTGGAATCCGTCATTATGATGCCTACCGGGCACACGACGGATACAAATCTGTGGAGAAAGCATTTACCATGACAACCGAGCAAATACTGGAAGAAGTAAAAACTTCCGGTTTACGGGGACGTGGAGGTGCTGGATTCCCGACAGGTCTTAAATGGAGCTTTCTTGCAAAACCCGAAGGAGTTCCAAGACACCTTGTCGTAAATGCTGACGAATCAGAACCCGGTACTTTCAAAGACCGTTATTTGATGGAGTTCATTCCGCACTTACTCATTGAGGGGATGATTGTTTCCTCTTATTGTTTAGGAAGTAATACTTCATACATTTACATTCGCGGTGAATATGCTTGGATTGCTGAAATTTTAGAAGAAGCCATAGCTGAAGCAAAAGCCAATGGTTGGCTAGGAAAAGACATCAAAGGAAGTGGATTTGACTGCGAAATCTATGTACAACGAGGAGCTGGAGCTTATATTTGTGGAGAGGAAACCGCCCTATTAGAAAGTTTAGAAGGAAAACGAGGCAACCCTAGAATAAAACCACCATTCCCGGCAGTAAAAGGAGCTTGGGGTAGACCAACCGTAGTAAACAATGTAGAATCCATAGCAGCCGTTGTCCCAATTATTATGATGACAGGAGCTGAATATGCCAAAATAGGTGTTGGACGCTCTACCGGAACTAAATTGATTTCCGCTTGTGGAAATATCAATAAACCGGGCGTTTATGAAATTGATATGACACAAACAGTAGAAGAATTTATTTATTCTGATGATTTTTGTGGTGGAATTTCCAATGGAAAACGACTAAAAGCCTGTATTCCAGGAGGGAGCTCTGTCCCTGTATTACCCGCAAATTTATTACTGACAACAGCCAATGGAGAACCCCGTTACATGAACTACGAAAGTTTGGCAGACGGTGGTTTTGCTACCGGAACCATGATGGGGTCGGGTGGCTTTATCGTTTTAGATGAAGACCAAGACATTGTTTATCACACTTATACCTTAGCACGTTTCTACCGTCACGAAAGTTGTGGGCAATGCTCACCTTGTCGAGAAGGAACACTTTGGATGGATAAAATTTTAAAAAGAATTCACGAAGGAAACGGAAAGATATCCGACATAGATTTACTATGGGATGTCCAGCGAAGAATAGAAGGGAACACCATTTGTCCGTTAGGAGACGCAGCCGCTTGGCCGGTTGCAGCAGCAATCAGGCATTTTAGAGATGAATTTGAATGGCATGTCTTAAATCCAGAAGAGTGTTTAACTAGAAATTACGGTTTGGCAAATTATGCTGACCCAATTGAAATAAAAGAACAGGCAAATTAAATTGACTATGTCAGAACAAACGCCATTAATAAAAGTAACCATAGACGGAAAAACGGTAGAAGTACCTACCGGAACTACTATTTTACAAGCAGCCCGAATGATTGGAAAAGAAGTGGCTCCACCTACCATGTGTTACTATTCAAAATTAGACGATACAGGAGGTAATTGTCGGTCTTGTTTGGTAGAAGTAACCAAGGGGAGCGAAGCTGACCCTCGCCCTATGCCAAAATTAGTTGCATCTTGTCGCACAACAGTAATGGATGGAATGGAGGTAGGAAACAAAACAAGCGAACGTGCCTTAGACGCAAGAGAGGGAGTCGTTGAGTATCTGCTCATCAATCATCCTCTAGATTGCCCGGTTTGTGACCAAGCCGGTGAATGTGATTTACAAGATTTAAGTTACGAACATGGAACTGAAGGCTCTCGTTTTGAATTTGAAAAAAGAACGTTTGTTCCTGATGATTTAGGGCCGAATATTCAACTAAATATGAACCGTTGTATTTTGTGTTACCGTTGTGTAAAAACGGCTGACCAAATTACACAAACTCGCCAACATGGTGTAATGTTTCGGGGTGACCATGCTGAAATTTCTACCTATTTAGAAAAATCATTGGACAATGAATTTATCGGAAATATCATTGATGTATGCCCGGTTGGAGCATTAACAGATAAAACATTTCGATTCAAAAATCGTGTTTGGTTTCTAAAACCGGTTGAAGCCCACAGAGACTGCCCTACATGTAGTGGAAAAGTTCGTTTGTGGTTTAGAGGAGATGAAGTTTACCGAGTTACAGCACGTAAAGACGAATGGCATGAAGTAGAAGACTGGATTTGCAACGAATGTCGATTTGAAAAGAAAGACATTAACGATTGGACGATTGAACAACCAACAGAGGTTGACAAACACTCCGTAATCCGACAAGGACACTATACAAAAAATGTAGTAAAGCCAGATGAAACCTTTCAAAGTGTGATGAAAGGGCGAGACCCAAAATTACTTTTAGACATCCATGATGTCAGTCAAGTTAATGACCCTAATCGGGATTTAAGTAAAATTGATGGTCCGGCAACAAGTGAAGATTATAAAGAATAAATATCAAATTTAAAGATTTGAAAATGAAATTAATTTCTAGTTCAAAATCTAAAATTTAAAATAAAGAAATAGAATGAACCCAGAAGTTTGGAGTTTAATTGGTGAAAAAGCAACACTAGCAGGAATCATGATTGGTTTCTCACTTGTCGTGGCGATGTATTCAACTTGGGCAGAGCGGAAAGTAGCGGCTTATATTCAAGACCGACGTGGTCCAAATCGTGCCGGATGGGGTGGATTATTACAACCCTTGGCAGATGGTGGAAAATTGTTCTTCAAAGAAGAAATTACACCACGTCATGCTGAGAAGTTCTTATTTATATTAGGACCAACTATTGCCATGATTTTGGCATGTATGACTGGGGCTGTAATTCCATGGTCAACACCTTTCGAATTTGGAGATTCTATCATCATTCCTCAAATTGCAGACATCAACGTTGGTTTCCTTTATATTTTGGGAGTACTCAGTTTAGGCGTATATGGAATCATGCTAGGCTCATGGGCTTCCAACAACAAATGGTCTCTGATGGGAGGTTTACGTGCAGCATCTCAAATCATTTCCTATGAATTACCAATGGGTATAGCACTCATTACTATTTTGATGATTAGTGGGACTTTACGGTTAGGAGGAATTGTAGAACAACAAATGGACAGCTATTGGAACGTGATTTTACAACCCATAGGGTTCATTATCTTTTTAGTATGTTCATTTGCCGAAACCAACCGTACACCATTTGACTTACCGGAAGCCGAAAATGAATTAATTGGTGGATACCACTCAGAATATTCATCCATGAAACTCGGTTTTTTCTTATTTGCAGAATACATTAATATATTTATAAGTTCAGTTATCTTGTCCACACTTTATTTTGGTGGATATGATATTCCATTTGTAAATGATGAAAGTCTAACAGAAAGTTTGGGGATGAACGTGATGGCTATTCTCCACTTTTTGAGTTTATTCATAAAAGCGTGTATGTTCATTTTCCTATTCATGTGGGTGCGGTGGACGCTTCCTCGTTTCCGATACGACCAATTAATGGATTTAGGATGGAAAAAATTATTGCCATTAGCATTGTTTAATATGTTATTGACCGGACTCGTAATTTTATTATTAAATAAATAGAAAATAAAAAGAAGAATGGAACTTCTCACAAACAGAGCGAAACAAGTGGACAGACGCCCAATGAATTTTTTGGAAAAACTCTATTTGATTTCAATTGTAAAAGGAATGTGGATTACGTTGAAACACTTCTTCAGAAAGAAAATTACCGTTAACTATCCCGAAAAAGAAAGACCATTTAGCTCTGTTTTTCGTGGATTACACGTACTAAATCGTGATGAAGAAGGGCGTGAAAACTGTACAGCTTGTGGACTTTGTGCACTGGCATGTCCTGCAGAAGCTATCACAATGGAGGCTGCCGAAAGGCTGCCGGGAGAGGAGCATTTGTACCGTGAGGAAAAATATGCTGCTAAATATGAAATCAATATGCTGCGTTGTATCTTTTGCGGGTTTTGTGAAGAAGCCTGTCCCAAAGACGCAGTTTATTTGTCACAAACAGTTCCTCCGGCAAGTTTTGATCGTAAAAACTTTGTGTATTCCAAAGAAGATTTACTCATTCCAAATCCTAAAAAAGAGAATTAAAAAAAATGGAAACAGCAGAAATTTTATTTTTTGTATTAGCAGGGTTAACGATTTTGAGTGGACTTTTGACTATTTCAAGCAAAAGCCCCGTTCATTCGATCCTATTCCTAATCATCACTTTTTTTAGCATTAGTGGACATTATATATTGTTAAATGCTCAATTTTTGGCAGTTGTCAACATCATTGTTTATGCAGGAGCCATCATGGTATTGTTCCTCTTTGTAGTGATGCTAATGAATTTAAACAAAGAAGATAAAAACTTTAGTAAACCATTCATTATCCTTTCCGGAGCTATTGCAAGTGCGTTGTTTTTCGCCTTAACCGTAGGTATATTTTTACAGTCTGATGTAGAAGAAAACAACCAAACTTTGTTGGCTTCAGGTGATATTGGGTTAACTGAAAGGTTAGGTTCTGCGCTATATTCAGACTATGTTATTCCTTTTGAACTTGCAAGTATTTTGTTTATGGGAGCTATGGTTGGAGCTGTGTTATTGTCAAAAAAAGGAGAGAATTTTTCAACAAAGGATTGAGAGAATGAGGGGTAGAAGTTGGAAGTTAAATTTAATAAAAAAATAAGCGATTTTAGAATTAAACCAATTATTTACATTCTAAATTTCTAGAAAATATAAAATAAAGAATGATACCGATTAGTTACTATTTATTTCTGTCACTTACACTATTTTCCATTGGAATGATTGGTGTGATGATTCGTAGAAATATCATCATTATGCTGATGTGTGTAGAGTTGATGCTAAATTCTGTAAATTTACTATTGGTTGCTTTTTCAAAAATGCACCAAGCAAAAAATCTAGGTACAGATGCCGGAATTGATGGGCAAATGTTCGTGCTGTTTATTATGGTAGTGGCAGCAGCAGAAGTAGCAATTGGACTCTCAATTATGATATTGTTCTATCGAAAAATGTATAACGTGGATGTAAAGTCCCTTAATCGACTAAAGCACTAAGATTTATGGAGAAGTATATTTGGTTAATTCCTTTGTTACCGCTTTTAGGGTTTTTCATCAATGGATTAGGGAGAAATTCATTGTCCAAAAGTGTCATTTCGGTAATTGGTTCAGGGATGATTTTAGGAAGTTTCATTTTGTCAGTCCTTGTTTTCCTGGGAGTGCCTTCTGGAACTGATGCTCAGCCTCTGATCTTCCATGCATTCGACATCATTAACATACAGTCTATTCAGATTCCATTTTCATTTCAAATAGATGCTTTGACGAGTTTATTTTTACTCATCATCACCGGAATTGGATTTTTGATTCATATTTACAGTTCGGCTTATATGCAAAAAGACAAAGGGTTTGGGAAGTTCTTTGCTTATCTAAATCTTTTTATATTTTTCATGTTACTACTCGTGATGGGAAGTAATTTTTTCATCATGTTCATAGGATGGGAAGGGGTTGGACTTTGTTCTTTCTTGCTTATTGGGTTTTGGTTCAAAAATCGAGATTTTGTAGGAGCTGCAAAAAAAGCATTTATCATGAACCGAATTGGTGATGTTGGCTTTCTACTTGCTATGTTTTGGATTTATAAAGAATTTGGAACCTTACAATATACAGAAGTATTCTCACTTCTAACGACTACACATATTTCAACTTTTGCTATTGGAGGAATTACATTACTATTATTCCTTGCTGCTACCGGAAAATCTGCTCAATTACCATTATTTACCTGGTTACCGGATGCAATGGCAGGTCCGACACCTGTTTCAGCTTTGATTCATGCTGCAACAATGGTTACTGCCGGTATCTTTATGATAACACGTTGCAATGAGTTGTTTGAATTAGCCCCTTATACATTAAACATAATTGCATGGATAGGTATCATTACTTCCCTAATTACGGCTACAATCGCTATACGTCAAAACGACATCAAAAAAGTATTGGCTTACTCAACTGTTTCTCAGTTAGGGCTTATGTTTGCAGCATTGGGAATGGGAGCTTATGTTGCCGCTGTTTTTCATGTAATGACACACGCCTTTTTCAAAGCCTTACTTTTCTTGGGAGCTGGCTCTGTAATTCATGGTATGCACCACGAACAAGAAATGACCAAAATGGGAGGGTTGAAAAAATTTATGCCTACTACACATATTACAATGTTGATTGGCTGTATTGCTATTTCAGGAATACCACCTTTGAGCGGTTTCTTTTCAAAAGATGAGATGCTTTTGAGTATGTTTTTGGGAAATAAATTTATTTATGTCATAGGGTTTATTGTTTCCGTGCTGACTTCATTTTACATGTTCCGACTGTATTTTATGACTTTTAGTGGAAAGTTAAGAGATGAACATGCACATCCGCATGAAAGTCCAAAAGCGATGACTACTCCACTTATTGTTTTGGCTATACTTTCTATTTTTGGTGGTTTTGTTGGAGTTCCGGAGTTATTTGCCAAAAATGCTCACCGACTCAATCAATTTCTATCAGGAGTTGTAAAACCCCATGGTGAAACTCACCACATTTCTCATAGCACTGAGTGGATGCTGATAGGGCTTTTACTCGCTTGTGTTGCTGTGGCTATTTTTCTTGCGAAAAAAATGTACACTGGAAAAGTGGATAAGAAAAGTGTAGGTATATCAAAAGTATTTGAAAATAAATGGTACATAGATGAGGTTTACCAATCAGTCATCATTACTCCATTATTAAATTTAGGAATCATTTTCAAAAAATATGTAGAAAAACTAGGAATAGCACAACTTGTATCTGGTACGGGTAGTATGTCTTATTCTCTAGCAAAAAATATAAGAGCGGTACAAACCGGAAACATTGGAATGTATGTACTTCTGATGGTCATCGGGATATTAGCCGGATTGGGAATTTTCTTTTTTGGAATGTTTTAAAAAGCAAAGCAAATGTTATCATTATTGATTTTATTACCCTTACTAGCAGGACTAGGTTTAACTACAATAAAGCACAATAAGCCCTTAGGATTTATCGGAGCTGCTATAAGTATTTATTTACTGTTGTTTACAGCATTTGAATTATTTACAAATACAGCAATTCCATCATCTATACATACCCCTTGGTTCAACTTAGGTGGTGTTCAAACTTATATAGCATTGGATTTATCAGGGCTAGGTGGTCTGATGGTTTTATTGACAACTTTGGTTTTTTCTCTTTTATTTCTTTATTTCTCTTCGATTAAAAAAGAGTATTCCAACTCCTTTTATGGACTATTACTCATTGCCTTTGCCGGGCTAAATGGTGTATTTTTAGCACAAGATTTACTACTGTTTTACTTCTTTTGGGAAATTGTTCTTATTCCAATTTACTTTTTGATTGGAATTTGGGGAAAGAAAAATACACGAATTTCTGCTAACACCACCTTTTTTCTTTACACTATTTTAGGCTCTATGCTGATGTTAGGAGGAATTTTATACATCGGTTTCCAACTGAAACTAGATAGTTTTTTACTAAAAGATGTGGTTGAGAAGACGGCTACATTTGGAAATTTAGAAGCATTGGCTTGGTTATTTTTAATTGCTTTCGCCATCAAGATTCCTTTGTTTCCACTACATTCATGGCAGCCCAATGTGTACAAAGCATCCCCTACTCCTGTTACAGTAATTCTAAGTGCTTTGATGGCAAAAATGGGATTATTTGCTGTTGTAAATTGGTTGCTCAACATGTTTCCATCCATTTGTCCAAATACTGACAATTTACTATATATCGTTGGTTTCGGGCTGTTCTATGCTTCACTTATTGCGCTTATATCAAACAATATCAAAAAAATTATTGCTTTTAGCTCCATTGCCCATTTAGCATTAATCTTTATGAGTTTATATACACAGTCAGAAATGGGAACTTTGGGAGCTTATTTTCAAATGTTTAGCCATGGTGTAGTTGTGTTAGGACTTTGGTTAAGTGTAGATTATATGGAAAGGAGGTATAATGTAACTGACATCAAGTCTATCAGTGGTTTAGCACATATGGACCCTGCTTTTGCTGTGTTTTTTACCTTTTTTGGTTTGGCAAATGTAGCTCTTCCATTGACAAGTAGTTTCATTGGCGAGTTTATGATGCTCAATGCACTTTACACCTACAACCCTATTCTTTGTGTAATTGGTTGTACCGGAGTTATATTATCAGCTGCTTATACTCTACGGCTTTCTACCGCTATTTTGTTTGGAAAGAGAAAAAACATCAAAAAGAAAAAGCAACTGTTTCCAAAAACATTGTATCTAATTTTTGGATTCATTTCAATTATCATACTTGCATTAGGAATCTATCCGTCTATTTTATTTAATCTATTTCAACTATAAACAGGAATATCCACTATGAATATTATATTGACATCGGCATTATCGGGAATCATTTTTATGTTTAGCGGATTTGTGTTTAAAAGCAAAAAAGCACTAAATATACTAGCCGTATTGTTATTTCTAGTAATGATTATATCAGCTGGAGTTCAATTGAACGGATGCGAGATTTTTCAAGGAAAGTATTCAAACATGTTAGAAAGTGATCCTTATCGGGTTTCATTCTTCATACTGTTATGCCTCATTGGGATTTATTACACGCTTGTTAATCGAAATAATTTTTCCAAACCCGGAAGTAAAGTATCAGACTATTTTGCCTTAATCTTTATTTCCTTTACGGGAATTGCTGTTTTGGCTTCGTTCAACAATTTATTGCTTATGTTTTTGGGAATTGAAATTTTGTCAATCCCACTCTATGCCTTAGCCGGCTCTGCTAAACATAAGATGAAAAGTACCGAAGCTGCTGTAAAATATTTTTTGATGGGAGCATTCTCAACCGGAATTATGCTAATGGGAAT
>JBKEAG010000066.1:0-50318 GCA_047972025.1 Moheibacter sp. | reverse complement strand
ACTTTACGAGATACTATCTTCTATTCTATTTCTATATTACTACTACATAAAATTTGTATGGATTTGGTAATACACAGAATGAAAACAGGAGGTTGCCACTGGGGAGTTATTGTTCCTGAATACTTATAACCTTAAATATTCGTTACTTGCTTCATTTAGTCTTATGATTGCTGAATCATTTAGTTTAATATGTGGTGCTTGAACAATTGCTTCCAATTGACTCAGACTAGTTGCACTTGCAATGGGCGCTGTGATAGATGGTCTATGGAGCAACCAAGCCAAAGCAATCACAGCTGGAGTTGTTTTGTATTCTGCTGAAATTTTATCTAAAACTTGTAGAATCCTCAATCCTCTTTCATCTAAAAATTTCTCTACATCTTTTCCTCTAGGACTTTGTGCCAAATTATCTTTTGTTTTGTATTTTCCTGTCAAAAATCCACTGGCTAATGCGTAATAATTCAGTACACTCAAATTGTACTTCAATGCCAAAGGTTCTAAATTTAATTCATAATTTTTTCGAGTATACAAATTATATTCCGGTTGAAGAGTTTGGTATTTAGGTAAGTTATACTTATCTGCAATTTCCATCGATTCCACCAACCTTTTTGAAGAAATATTGGAAATTCCTATCCATCGGATTTTTCCCTCTTGAATCAAGTCTTGAAAAGCAGACAGTGTTTCTTCTATTGGTGTAATTTCATCGTCATAATGAATTTGATACAAATCAATATAGTCTGTTTTCAGTCGTAGTAGAGAGTTATCTACTTCTTGTATTATATGTTTCTTTGACGTATTGGGCTTATCCAACGTTTTACCCCTTCCTCCTACTTTGGTTGCAATGACTACCTTATCTCTAATTCTTCTCTTTTTTACCCAATTTCCTATAATTCGCTCTGACTCTCCTCCATCATTTCCTTTTACCCAATAAGAATAATTATTAGCTGTGTCAATGAAGTTAAATCCGGCATCAACAAACGCATCTATAATTTCAAATGATTTATCTTGGTCTAATGTCCAACCAAATACATTTCCTCCGAAAGTTATGGGAGCAACCTTTAATTCCGTATTTCCTAATTGTCTTTTCTGCATCTCATTATTTTTTTATGAATTAAAGATAGGAAACAGTCAGCAAGTAGTTTTATTTTTCTGTACTTTTTATTTACTTTTCATAAAGTGATTTCACACTCGTTTACCAAGTTCTATTACTTCTAGATTTTCAATCTTTCCATTATTTAATTGAAATCGAAGCATCGTCCGTACTTGATGAAATCCATAAATCCCACAAGCTCCGGGATTCATGTGAATTAAATTTAATTTCTTGTCCGGCATAACTTTTAAAATATGCGAATGTCCACTGATAAACAAATCCGGTAGATTTTTATAAATTTCAGTACGTACTGCTGGACTATATTTATTGGGATAACCACCTATATGAGTTATCCAAACACGCACTCCTTCTAGTTCAAAATGATGATTGAGTGGAAATTCTTTTCTAGTTTCGGCATTATCTATATTCCCATAAACCGCCCGTAATCTAGATATTTTTTGCAAATCATCTGTTACCTTTAAATCCCCAATATCTCCGGCATGCCAAACTTCATCTACTTCACTAGCATAATGTAAAATTCGCTCATCTATATACCCATGAGTGTCTGAAAGTAAGAGTATTTTTTTCAAATTAAATTCACTTTTCTTATACAAATCTAGACTCGTTGTACATTTTAAATAATACTAACTTTTAAATTGTTGATATTTCTATTAAATCTCCGTTGTGCATTTAGTAAAAAGATTATTCAAGTGATTAGCAAACCATGTATTTAATTACATTTCAATCAGTTATATAACATGAAGAATCTTGTCGAAATTTATAAAATTATTTTGAATAATTCACAAAATACTTCTAGTGATATTAACCTACCCTCAAATCAGGACTCCCAAGTTGAGTAATATAGAATTAGTTGCTATCAATCTCACAGCAGAGTACATATCCATACTTACTGATTTACAGTTGTTTATAATTTTAAAACTCACTTATCTGGCACCATTGATAGAGCGTAGTGTTTATTACATAGAAGATGATAAAAACTATTCGATTACATAGAATCAACAAGAAAACGATTGAGTGATAAATTTGCTCAATTTACAGATATCTTTGTTTTAGATTCTCTTTCCACTCCTATTTTGCAAATATGTCAGAGTAGTAATCCCATTTTTTTCTTAGATTCGTAAGTGCAAACCATCCAAAATTATGAAAAGAACGCTATTCTTACTTTGTTTCAATCTCTTCTTTCTTTCATTAATTGCTCAAACCAACAATGATTCATTTTATGTAAATTATAACTACTTTCCCGGAAGGGAAATGCAAAATTTTGACGGAAAAGCAGATTACAGCCAAGTAGAAGCAAATGCCATTCTTCCTACGGCTAAACTTGGTCGTCGTGTAGAGTTCTATACCGTTGTAAATTATAAATATGCCAATTATGACTATGACAATAATGAATTATTCTATTTCCCCGATCAATTACATGATTTTCGAGTAGGAATCATCTTTCGGTATTTGTTTGGACCTAACTTTGAAGGCATTTTGTCTCCCCGAATGAATGCTCGAACAGATTTTGAAGAAAAATTTGGCTCAAAAGATTTATTTCCAAGTGCTTATATGTTACTAATTCGAAAGTCAGCTAGTATCAAAAATCTATCTTTTGGTATTGGAGTGAGTTACAATAATGATTTAAACCGAAATTCCATTTTACCTCTAGGTTATCTGAAATACAAAAACTCATGGATGCGTGCCTATGCTATTCTTCCGAGCTTTGCTTATGTATTGATGACTCCAAACCCTAGAGTAGAATACGGATTGGCCTATAATCTAGATGCTTCTATTTTTCATACTGAGAGCATTATCACTACTGATACTCCAAATTATTTACGAACACGAAACATTACTATTTCACCAACATTTAGTTACAATTTTGCAGATGTATTTTGGGTCAATACAAAAATCGGGTATGCCTTACCGGGTGATTATGAATTTCTAGATGCCAATTTTGATGCTGTAGATTTTTCCAAAGACAATCATTTCAAATCAGGTATATTTCTAAATTTAGGCGTTAGTTTACGAATTTCTAAATAAACGTTTAACTACTTTTTACTTAACTTCGCTCCCTATGAAAATTATTAGTTATAATGTAAATGGGATTCGTGCTGCTGTACGAAAAGGATTACTTGATTGGATAAAGGCAGCTCAGCCCGACGTTCTTTGTTTACAAGAAATAAAAGCAACTGAAGAACAGATTCAAGAAGAGATTAATTCACTAAAAGAAATTGGGTATCATTCCTATTGGTATCCTGCACAAAAAAAAGGATATAGTGGTGTTGCTATTTTAAGCAAAGAAGAACCTAAACACGTTGAATTTGGTACTGGAATTGACTATATAGACGATGAAGGACGTGTAATTCGTGCTGATTATGATGGTGTTTCAGTTATCAGCGTTTATGTTCCAAGTGGAACGAATATAGACAGATTAGATTTCAAGATGCAGTTTTGCCATGATTTTCAACACTATATAAAAAATCTAGAAAAAGAATTACCAAACTTAGTCATATCTGGGGATTATAACATTTGTCATGAAGCCATTGATATTCATGATCCCGTTCGAAATAAAACCGTTTCCGGATTCTTACCCATAGAGAGAGAATGGCTAACCGATTATATGCAAAATTGTCAATTAATCGACTCTTTTCGGTATTTTGTAAAAGAACCCCATCATTACAGTTGGTGGAGTTACCGAGCCAACGCTCGTGCAAATAATAAAGGTTGGCGCATTGACTACAATATGGTCAGTAAACCATTGGAAAGCAAGATGAAACGAGCTACTATCTTACCCGAAGCACAGCAATCTGATCACTGTCCGGTCTTAGTAGAATTAGCTATTTAACTTATAAAAAATCAAAAATGTCTTACTTTACTCCCGACACTATTCAATTTTTAAGAGAATTACCGGCTAACAATAACCGAGATTGGTTTCATGAGAATAAAAAACGATATGAAAAGTTTGTAAAACAACCCTTTGAAAAATTTATAACAGATTTCATTAGTCTATTAAAAAATGAAGGTTTAGTGTTAGATGAGATTACGGCCAAAGATTGTATATTTCGTATCCACCGAGACATTCGGTTTAGCAAAGACAAAACACCTTACAAAATTCATGTATCTGCTTTAATTTCCTCTAATGGTCGAAAAAGCGTGAATAGTTTTGGGATTTATATTGAACTTTCAGGAGAACGCATTCGACTTTACGGAGGTGCTTATATGCCTTCGTCTGATATTTTACAAAAAATTCGTCAAAAAATTTATAATGAACCAGAGCGATTGACAAAATTAATTTCAGCAAAAAAATTCAAAGATAATTTTGGAGAAATTCATGGAGAAGAAAACAAACGAATCAATAAGCCATTTTCTGAAATAGTTGAAAAATACCCCTTAATTCTAAAAAAATCATATTACTATTTTAAAGAATACCCTACCGAATTAATTCTAGATGAAGATTTACTAAGGAATTTACAACAAGATTTTAAAATCATTCAACCACTTAATGCCTATTTTGAAGAAGGAATAAACCTTTAAAATCATTCTCAAATTTTGTACATTTGCATTCCAAAATAAAAATTGAACATGTTTCAGAGTTTACAGGATAAATTAGACAAAGCATTACATACGCTCAAAGGAAAAGGACAAATCACTGAAATTAACGTTGCAGAGACGATTAAAGAGGTTCGTCGTGCCCTGGTAGATGCCGATGTAAGCTACAAAGTAGCAAAAGATTTTACTGATAAGGTAAAAGAAAAAGCACTTGGACAAGATGTAATCACTTCGTTGAATCCCAATCAATTAATGGTCAAAATAGTTCATGACGAATTGGCTGATTTGATGGGTGGTGACAGCTCTGAACTAAATTTATCTGACAACCCAACCATTATATTAATTGCAGGTTTACAAGGTTCCGGTAAAACAACTTTCTCCGGAAAGTTAGCAAACTATCTGAAAAAGAAAAAAGGTAAAAATCCACTTTTGGTAGCAGGTGACGTTTACCGTCCGGCAGCAATTGACCAATTAAAAGTCTTGGGTGAGCAAATTGGAGTTCCGGTTTATGCAGAAGAAGAAAATAAAAACCCGGTTCAGATTGCTCAAAACGCAATAGAAAAAGCAAAAGAGGGAAAACACAACGTAATTATACTTGACACAGCAGGGCGTTTGGCGATTGACGAAGCCATGATGAATGAAATACGTCAAGTACACCAAACAGTAAAACCTACTGAAACTTTGTTTGTTGTGGACTCCATGACCGGACAAGATGCAGTAAACACCGCCAAAGCCTTTAATGATGTCTTGGATTACAATGGTGTGGTTTTGACAAAGTTAGACGGTGACACACGCGGAGGAGCTGCGCTTACAGTCCGTACTGTGGTTGACAAACCTATAAAATTTATCTCTACCGGTGAGAAAATGGAAGCACTAGACGTTTTCTATCCTTCTCGTATGGCAGACCGAATTTTGGGGATGGGTGACGTAGTGTCTTTGGTAGAAAGAGCTCAAGAACAATTTGATGAGGAAGAGGCTAAACGACTCCACAAAAAGATTGCCAAAAATAAATTTGACTTTGATGACTTTTTAAAGCAAATCCAGCAAATCAAACGCATGGGAAACATGAAAGATTTGATGGGAATGATTCCGGGTGCAGGAAAAGCATTGAAAGATGTTGAAATAGATGATAATGCGTTTAAAGGTGTTGAAGCCATTATCCGTTCTATGACACCTTATGAGAGACAAAATCCACAGTCAATTGACGCAAGTAGAAAAAAACGAATTGCATCGGGTTCTGGAACAAGCATTCAGGAGGTTAACCAATTGTTGAAACAATTCTCTGAAATGGGAAAAATGATGAAATTCATGCAATCTTCCGGTGGAAAAAAGATGATGCAGATGATGGGTAAAAATGCTCCGAATATGTGATGATTAAATTTCTTTTCCCAATGCCAACATTTTCTGAGAAGTATTTAAATTTCTAGTTGTAGCTGAAACTTTCAATTTACTTTCTATCAGATTAGTTGTGAGTTTGGACTTCCCTGCTCCATTTGGGTAATACAAGTAAAGCACTTTATCACCTAAATTCATCAGTTCACCACTTAATTCCCAATTTTTTAAGACTTCCCAATTTTCATTTGTTGGATTTTCACTCAAAAAAGCAAAATAATGTTGCTTAGTCTCAAGTAAGTTATCTTTTAAAAAAGAATTATTTTTAATTACTAATTCTAATTCTTCTACCGTTATCACTTTTACTTTCACATCAAAACCAAATTCATGTAAAATTTGATTTTGAATACATTTCTCTAATTTATTACCACTATATTTCTCTGAACAAAAAACTACATTTCCACTTTGTATATAGGATTTCACATGAGTAAACCCTAATTTTTCATACGATTTACGCAATGCTTCCATTTTTATTATTTTATGACCACTTACATTGATTCCCCTTAGAAATGATATAAAAACTTTCATCTACTCAAAAATTTTCTTTGGTAATCTTCTCTACCGTTTCCAAATACATTGGTAATGCCGCCGAGCCATACCATTCATAAAAATCAACATCAAGTAACCCTGAATTTATAGCAGGATCCGTTTCCACCAATTTTTGTGCTTCTTCTATCGTTTTTACATTCAAAATAAAAAGCCCACGGTATTGGTTCTCATTTTCTCCAAAAGGACCGGCTACAACTAACTTATTCTCTTTTGCTAAACGCTTTATATTATCCAAATGTCCTCTAAACAATTCATTTACTTTGTCTTTATCATCAATCATTATTTTTCCTGTTTTTAAAACAACAAAAACATATGATTTCATTCCGTACACATCTGCCTGAAGCGAATCTGCCAAGGCTTTGTCAAATTTGGAGTTTGAAATTTCTGTTTGGGCAAAACCCAAACTTGAAAATAGAAAAAGAAAAAATAATACGTTTTTTGTTTTCATAAAATTTATGATATTTCATCAAAAATAAATCATTTTCATTAAGCTGTTAAACTTTTAGTAAGGATTAGTATATTTGTTTTTCCAAATCAGATAAAACATTTATGGAATATTTAGAATTTGAACAACCCATCAAAGAACTTCAAGACCAATTAGAGAGTTGTAAACTTGTAGGAGAAGAAAATGGAGTTGATGTCAAACAAGCATGTAAACAGATAGAAGTAGCTATTGAGGAACAAAAAAAGAAAATTTATTCTAATCTGACTCCTTGGCAAAAAGTCCAACTTTCCCGTCATCCTTCACGCCCTTATTCATTAGATTATATATATAAAATTACCGATAATACTTTCATAGAACTTCACGGTGACCGAAGTTTTGGTGATGATAAAGCTATGATAGGTGGAATGGGGAAAATAAATGATATCCCTTTTATGATTATTGGGCAACAAAAAGGAAAAAATACTAAAGAAAGACAATATAGAAGGTTTGGTATGCCCAACCCGGAAGGATATAGAAAAGCACTTCGTTTGATGAAATTGGCAGAAAAATTCAATATGCCAATTTTGACTTTAATGGATACTCCGGGAGCTTATCCGGGACTGGAAGCAGAAGAGCGTGGACAAGGTGAAGCCATTGCTCGAAATATTTATGAAATGATGAACCTTACCGTTCCTGTGATATGTGTGGTAATAGGTGAAGGAGCCAGTGGCGGTGCCTTAGGAATCGGTGTTGGAAATAAGGTTTATATGATGGAAAATACATGGTACTCAGTAATTTCCCCTGAAAACTGTTCCACAATTCTATGGCGTTCATGGGAGTACAAAGAACAGGCTGCTAGTCAAATGAAAATGACTCCTAATGAAATGTTGGGACTAAAAATCATAGATGGTGTTATAAATGAACCACTTGGTGGAGCTCACTATAATTCAGACAAAGCTGCTGATGCACTAAAAACTCAAGTGTTAAAAGCACACAAGGAACTTTCTAAACTTTCAGGAGATAAGTTGAAAAAAGACCGCCAAGATAAATTTATTGCTATGGGTGAATTTTCCGGTTAGAAAAAAATTAAATCTTTATAAAAAAGCCATCTATAAAAGATGGCTTTTTGTTTACTTATACTCCGGTTTTAATTTATCATAAAACTTCTTGTAGAACTTGTCAATTTTTGGTGTAATCACAAGCGAACAATAAGGATTATTGTCTGCATTGTTTTCATAGTAATTTTGGTGATAATCTTCTGCCTTGTAAAATTTCTCTAAGACAACCAATTGCGTTGTGAAATTTCCATTATACATTTCAGAAGCCTCATACTCTTTGATAGAACGTTCTGCAATAAGTTTTTGTTCCTCACTTTCATACAAAATAATGGAACGGTATTGTTCCCCAACATCATTTCCTTGACGGTTCAATTGTGTTGGGTCGTGAACTGTCCAAAATACATCTAACAATTCATCATAAGAAATAACTGAAGAGTCAAAAATAACTTGAACGACTTCAGCATGCCCCGTTGTTCCAGTTGTAACCTGCTTGTATGTCGGATTCTCTACATGGCCACCGGCATAGCCTGAAGCAACACCTTTTACACCCTGAAGTTGGTCAAAAACTGCTTCAACACACCAAAAGCAACCACCCCCAAATGTTGCTTTTTCTAACCTTTCATTTGAATTCATTTCCTTTTTATTTGATTTATTTTGAACTTCATTTTGTCCTGAACAATTTGTCAGTAAAATAATTGTTACTAGAATAGAAAGTACTTTCATTGTAATATTTAATCCCAAATATAGTAAACCAAAATCATGCCGATAGAGCGAATAATTATATTTCTTTTCTCAACTTCATTTATCTTTGACAATCCTTAGAAAAGGTTTATGTTGAAATATAAAAAAGTAGGCAATTGGTTAATGAACGGGAGTATTTTTCTTCTACTATTCGGCATACTTGTATTTAGCTCCTGCTCTACCCTACAGCCTCAGTATGGTAAAAATGTTGTGAATTATTCTGATTCTCCCATAAAAGATTCACTCGTTCATCAAATTACTGCAATTGGAAATTCAAATTTCTCAACTGATTCTACGTCAATTCAATTGGTGAAAATGATAGAACAGCAAAGCACAAATCAAAATACAATCTCTACTTTATTAATTTTAGGAGATAACTCTATAATTCCCACTCATTCTGATTACAAAGAATTAAAAAATAATTTTTCAGGAAAAATTGTTTTTCTACCTGGTCGAGAAGACTGGGAGAGTGGTATTGAACATTTATATCAGAAACAAACGCAAATTGAACAAGTTTTTGGAAAAAATAGCTATCTCCCACAAAATGGATGTGGAATAGAGAGCATTCAGTTAAACAATGAAATAACACTTATTTTCATCAATAGTCAATGGTATTTAGAAGATTGGGACAAACATAAAAAGCTCAATGAAAATTGTGGAATCAAGTCTAGAGAAGAGTTTTTTAAAGAATTTGAAAATCAACTAAATCTCAATCAAAATAAATCTATCATCATTACCAGTTACCATCCTATGTTTAGTAATGGTGAGCAAGGTGGACAATTCTCAGCGAAACAACAATTGTATCCATTCTCAAATAACATTCCTTTACCCATTTTTGGAACCTTTTACAATTTTATACGGCGAACTTCTGGGGTATATACACAGGACTTACAAAATTACCACTATCGAACCTTTATAGAGCGCATTACCTCCTTAACGGCTGATCGAAAAAACATACTATTTCTCTCCGCACATGAAAATAATTTACAATATATTGAAAAAAATGATCAAAAACAGATTATAAGTGGTTCTGCAACACACGCAACACCGGCAAGAGCCGTTGGTAAAAATGATTTTTCATTTGGTGGGAATGGATTTGCTTCACTTAAATTTTACACCAATGGTTCTGTAAACGCTGAGTATATTCATGGAATTTCAAATGAAAAATTATTTATAAAAGAACTACTTCCTGAGAGAAAACTCCCCAAAACCTATCAATTCAACCAAGAAATTTCCTTCACACAAACGGCACAGATTTACCCTGATGAGTTGACTCAAAAAAGTACATTTTACAAAACCATATTTGGAAAGTTTTATAGACAATTTCATAGTCTTCCTGTCACAGTGCCGACACTCAATTTAAGTTCATATAACGGAGGAATTATAAGTTTAAAATCAGAAGACCAGCAACAAACTCGAAACCTCATCATAGAAACAAACGACAAAAAACAATATACGCTTCAACCATTGGCAAAAAGTGCTACGAGGTATTTACAAGCTATCGCCTTTAAAAATCAGTATGTTGAGAAAGACTTAGAAGATACTTTTACAGAAAAATTTTTATTGGACTTTTATACCACTACAAATCCTTACTACCAGTTTGCTATCCCTCATTTAGCATCTTCGATTAATTTGTACCATACAAATCCTAAATTATACTACCTTCCTATTCAGCAAAGTTTAGGATTGTACAATGAAAGTTTTGGTGATAAATTATATTTAGTTGAAGAAAATCCAATGAAGGCATTTAGTGATTTGGAAAGTTTTGGAAAACCCGACGATATAATTGAAACTGAGAAATTACTCCAAAATCTCCGCATTAGTTCTCATCAAAAAATAGATGAGCAAATCTATATTCGACAAAGATTATTCGACATGCTCATTGGCGATTGGGATCGCTATGACAAACAATGGCGATGGGCAGTGTTTCATGAAAAGGAAGACACTATTTACAGACCCATCCCAATAGATAGAGACCAGGCATTTCCTAATTACAATGGGCCTATTACCCGTTTTGTCATGCGATTTCCCGTATTCAAACACATGCAAAATTTTCAAAGTAATACACCAAACATCAAGTGGTTAAATATGAAAAATTATACATTAGACGTAGCTTTGATAAAAAATGCCACACTGGATGATTGGCTAAAAGAAGTCGATTATATCAAACGAAATTTAACCGATGGTTCTATCGAAAAAGCATTTGAATATACTCCAAAAGAAATACAGGGTGAAGAAACAAATGATATCATAAAAAAACTAAAACTACGGGTAAAAAATTTGGACGAATATGCCAAACGATACGTTAATGTTCTCATGAAAACTGTAGTTATAAAAGCTACAGATGCTGCCAATTCCGTCACCATCACACGACTACCGAAAGGCGAAACCAAAGTCCAAATATTTAATCCGTCAGTAAAAGGAAATCAACTCATTTTTGAAAAAAATTACTTTAAAAATCAAACGCATAATATTTGGATTTATACATTAAATGGAGCCGATAGTATAAAAGTCGTAGGAAAGCCTGAAAAACCAATTTTGATACGAATTATTGGTGGAAAGGACAATGATGTCTATCAAGTTTCAAAAGGAAGAAAAATTCGTATATATGACTTTAATTCCGAATACAATAAAACAAAAGAAGCTAGAAAAGCAAAAATCTATTTATCACGCGATTATGATATCAATAGTTATGATTTCATGAAACCTAAATATCATAAGTTCAGTAATTACCCTACTGTTGGCTACAATCCGGATGATGGACTAAAACTAGGAATGTCAGCAATTTACACCTTAAATAACTTCGATAGAAATCCCTTTACAAGACAGCATACAGTAGATTTTTACTATTATTTTGCTACAAGTGGTTTTGAATTTAATTATAATGGAATTTTTGCAAAATTCATTGGAAAATGGAACTTAGAATTAAACACAAAGATTACAAGTACAAACTTTAGTACAAACTTTTTTGGTTTGGGCAATGAAACTCAAAATGATGAAAAAGAATTAGGAATGGATTACAACCGTGTTCGAACACAATTAATCCGCTTCAACCCTTCTCTATTTCGTATAAACAATGACAACTCTCAAATTCGTTTCTCAGCAAATGTAGAAAACGTTTTCGTAGAAAAAACCGAAGGACGTTTTATTTCCATTTCAACAGATGTAAATCCAAAAGCAATTGGACATCAATACTTTGCTGAAGCAGGGATGAAATACACCTACCGAAACTTTGACAATGTTTCGCTCCCTACACTTGGAATGTTATTTGAAATCGGAGCATATTGGAAATCAAATCTAGAAGATTCCAAAAGAAGTTTTGCCTACCTCAAAGGCTCACTAGGATTTATCAATCAAATCACAAAAGATGAAACACTGACCTTTGGAACACTCATCAAATGGCAAACCAATTTAAACGAAAATTTTGAGTTCCACCAAGCAGCTTCCATTGGTGGCGATACTGATTTACGCGCCTATCGCTCTACCCGATTTACCGGACGATACTCATATTCACAAAGTACTGATTTACGCTTAGAAATTGCCAAAATCCGACGGTTTATAATCCCCATGAAAGTTGGAATTATTGCCGGATATGACTACGGACGAGTTTGGATGATTAATGAAAAGTCAAACAAATGGCACCAAGCAGTTGGAGGAGGAATATGGCTAAATGCAATTGATAAACTGACTGGAAAAGTAAACTATTTTCAAGGAGAAGACGGTGGACGGTTTTCACTAGGTGTAAACTTTGGGTTTTAAACAATTCTTTCTGAAAAAATCAGCTATTTCTATCAAAAATTGTACCCCAACTATTTTCACTTTGTTAAATATGCTTAATTTTGTAACAACACAACGATTACTATGCAAACATATACAGTTAGGGAAGCACTCGAAAAAGGGAAAGAATTACTATTACAAGAAATTACCGCACAAGGTTGGGTTCGGTCTTTTAGAAGTAATCGGTTTATAGCACTTAACGATGGTTCTACTATAAAAAACATACAGATTGTAGTTGATTTTGAAAAGTTTGACGAAGACTTACTCAAAAAGATTACAACAGCCTCATCTCTTCAAGTTAAAGGTGAAGTAGTAGAAAGTCAAGGAGCCGGACAAGAAATAGAAATCATAGCCAATGCCATTACTTTACTAGGAGAAGCAAATCCGGATGAAGTGCAATCTACAATTCTACAACCCAAAAAACACAGTTTAGAAAAACTTAGAGAACAAGCTCATCTACGTTTCCGGACAAACACATTTGCCTCTATCATGCGTGTAAGAAACAGCCTTATGTTTGCTGTTCATAAATATTTTAATGAAAATGGATTCGTTTACATAAATACTCCAATCATTACAGGGTCTGATGCCGAAGGTGCCGGTGAGATGTTTAGTGTAACCAATTTTGATTTGGAAAAAGAATTACCAAAAAATGAAGATAAAAAAGTAGATTTCTCTCAAGATTTTTTTGGAAAACATACGAACCTTACTGTTTCGGGACAACTAGAAGGCGAAGTTGCAGCCATGGGACTAGGTAAAATTTACACATTTGGTCCAACTTTCCGAGCAGAAAACTCAAATACTACAAGACACCTTGCCGAGTTTTGGATGATAGAACCCGAAATGGCTTTCTATAATCTTGACATGAATATGGATTTGGCAGAAGATTTACTAAAATATGTGATTCAGTATACATTAGATAATTGTGCAGATGATATCGCCTTTTTAGCTGAACGTTTTGACAAAGAACAATCTCAGAAACCACAAAATGAACGTTCTGACTTGAATTTAATGGATAGACTAAACTATGTTTTAAAAAATAAATTCATTCGACTAAGTTATACGGAAGCAATTGAAATTCTTCAAAAATCAAAACACAATCAAAAAGGAAAATTTACCTATCCGATTGAAGGATTTGGAACAGACTTACAGTCAGAACATGAACGCTATTTGGTAGAAAAACACTTCAAATCTCCCGTTATCTTATTTGACTATCCGGCAGAAATCAAAGCATTCTATATGCGTTTGAATGAAGATGAAAAAACTGTTCGTGCCATGGATATACTGTTTCCGGGAATTGGTGAAATAGTAGGGGGTTCACAAAGAGAAGAACGATTGGATATTTTGGACCAGAAAATTAAACAATTTGGAATTGACAAAGAAGAGCTTTGGTGGTACCGTGACACTCGAAAGTTCGGAACCGTACCACACAGTGGATTTGGTTTAGGATTAGAGCGACTCGTATTATTTGTAACCGGAATGGGAAATATTCGTGACGTAATTCCATTTCCTAGAACACCAAAAAATGCAGAATTTTAACTAAATTTATACTGTCAACTCAAAATACCATAGAATACTAGAATGCTAAAGCAGGAATTAAATTTAAAACTACAACAAAAACTTTCTCCACAACAAATTCAGTTGATGAAGTTAGTCCAACTACCTACTATTGCGTTTGAACAACGAATCAAACAAGAGCTAGAAGAAAATCCTGCATTAGAAGAAGGAAATGATTTTGAGCAAGATGATTATTCTGAATCCGAAAACTGGGAAAATGAAGAATACAGCGAAGACAACACCATAGACGCTAGTGACATCAATATAGATGAGTACCTTAGCGATGATGAAATTCCTAACTACAAAACATATTCTAATAATTATAGCGATGATGATGATGAACGCTCGGTTCCTTATGCGCAGGGAATCAGCTTTCTTGACTATTTAGAGGGGCAATTGTCTATGTTTCGGTTGGATGAAGAAGAATTTCAGATTGCAGAATTTATCATTGGAAACATGGATGATGATGGTTACATTCGCCGTGATTTACAGGCAATTGTAGATGATTTAGCCTTTACCCAAAATATTTATACTGATAAAAATGAGGTAGAACGTTTATTGGTTAACTACATTCAGAAACTTGACCCGATAGGTGTCGGGGCTAGAAATTTACAAGAATGTTTAAAAATTCAACTTGAAAACAAACAAAATCATAGTGAAACAACAGATTTAGCACTAGAATTAATTTCTAAATCTTTTGAATCTTTTACCAAAAAGCATTATAAAAGATTAATGGTAAAATATGATGTTTCTGAAGAACAGCTAAAAAAAGCCATCACAGAAATAGAAAAGTTAAACCCAAAACCCGGTAAATCTTATTCAGGAAACAATAAGCAAGTAGAGCAAATCACTCCTGATTTCACAATTCGCATTGTAGATGGGGAATTAGAACTTTCGCTAAATGGTCGAAATGTACCTGAACTGAGAGTTTCCAACTCCTATGCAGAAATGCTAGACACCTATAAAAACACAGAAAAAAAATCTAACGAACAAAAAAAAGCAGTACTATTTGTAAAACAAAAATTAGATGCTGCTAAGTGGTTTATAGATGCCGTTACACAACGTAGAAATACGCTGATGTACACTATGCAGGCCATCATGGAAATACAGGAAGAGTACTTCCTAACCGGTGATGAAACGAAGATAAAGCCCATGATTTTGAAAGACATTGCCGACAAAATCAAAATGGATATTTCTACCGTTTCTCGTGTTGCCAATAGCAAATATGTCAATACACCCTATGGAACATTTCTCATCAAAGATTTGTTTTCAGAAAGTCTAACCAATGAGGATGGAGAAGAAGTTTCTACAAGAGAGATTAAACGAATCCTCCAAGATGTCATTTCCGAAGAAAATAAGAAAAAACCCCTAACTGACGAAAAACTGACAGAAATTCTAAAAGAAAAAGGCTACCCTATTGCTCGGAGAACAATTGCCAAATACCGCGAACAACTCAGCATTCCCGTTGCTCGTTTACGTAAAGAGATTTAGTACAAATATCATGCACTTACCAGTCGGTTCATAACAGCTACTTTCACCATTTCAGCAGTATTTCTCGCATCTAACTTGGTCAGTAAATTTCGCCTGTGTGTTTCAGCAGTATGGCGACTGATGTAAAGCTCTTCCGATATTTCTTTTGAGTTTTTCCCATTACAAATTAAACATAGTATTTCTTTTTCTCTTCTGGTCAATCCATATAATTCATCCGCAAAGTAAATTTCCTCTTCATTTACCTCAATTAATTCATTACCAACTGCTCCATTAAACGTATTATCTACTCTACAAAATTGCCTGATAACCTGTTCTCTAAACGCTGGAGCTAGTGACTTTTTATTACTCTCTACTTCATACAGTACATTCATCAAATCATTTGGAAATATATTTTTATTAAATACCCCGAGCACACCCATGTTAAAGAAAGTTTTGATTCTATACTGATCATACTCATGCAAAAGAACCAATACCTTTAGGAGTGGATTTTTTTTCAATAAATTAAAGAGAAGCAAATTTGAATTATCAATTACTAAGTTTGTATCATAAATAAGAACTTTATGCTCTACATTGGTTTCAAAGTAATCCAATTCAAAAAGTTTAGAAGGGTCTTCAAAGGAATAAAATTCTACATCTGTTTCATAATTCAAAGCAATTATGCTTTCTATTCCCTTTTGTAGAATGAGGTTGTTTATAGCAAAATAAACATAGAGAGAGTTTTTCATAATTTAGTGTTTTAGAGAGAGAGTTTATTTTTTAAATAATCATACACATAATATTATATACATTAAAATGATACTCTAAAGGTACAAAAAAAACACGAGATAGCCCATAGGATTTTTCCCCTAAACTACACATCCCTAGAAATAGGTATTTTATTTATATCCCCAAAAACAGTGATAGATAGTTCCAATACCTCTTCTACATTTGTGGTACTAAACTAAAATTTATATATCATGAAAAATTTAATTTTAAGCGTTGCAGTTGCTATGACATCAACTGTCGCATTCGGTCAAATCGGAAATTCAAGTGCTATTGATCAATTAGGTGTTAGCAATAGTGCCTATGTAGATCAGTGGGGAAGTTTCAACCAAAGTGATATAGATCACATCGGTGTATCTAACTTCTCTGAAGTTTACCAAACAGGAGTTACCAACACAAACTACTCTTTGGCTGTGGGAGTTTCTAACTCTTCATCTGCTTACCAAACAGGAATTTCTAATGTTCATGCTTCACAGCAGTTAGGAGTTTCTAACACTGCTTACTCTGAACAAACAGGAGGTTTCAACGAAAGTTATCAAGACCAAATTGGTGTTGCAAATAATGCTGAAAACTACCAAACAGGTATCGCTAACTATTCTGAACAAACTCAAGTTGGGGTAGATAACAATACCTCTACAAGTCAAATCGGTGTAGGTAACGCATCTTTTCAATCACAATTAGGAGTTACAAATGAAGCTGGTTCTACACAGACTGGACTTGGAAACTTAGTTGTTCAAGATCAAGTTGGAGTATCTAACACTTCTTTTGCTGACCAAATTGGAATAGCAAATGAAATGTACAGTAGCCAGTTAGGTGTTGGAAATTATGTTGAAGTTCTTCAAGAAGGGCTTGGTCATATTTCTACAAACAATCAAGTAGGCGTAGGAAACAGTGCTACCGTTTGGCAACACTAATCCGTTTCTCACCCCCAGTATAACATAAAGTACAATTTCTTTAAGAACTGTTCTATGATTTACCATAAAATGGGGGAGGTAAATTAATTAGAGCAGTTCTTAATTTTAAAACAATTTACGATGAAAGCATTAACTCTCATATTTCTATTTTCAGCATTCCATTTCGCTAATGCTCAAAATATACCCGAAAGTGAATTGCACTATTATCTTTCACTCAATAGTATCGGTGATAATACTGCTTCGGTACAGCAAATTGGAAATACAAACTATGCTCAGATAAGTGCAAAAACCGTAGCTGTAAATCAGATAGGTGACAACCAACAGTTTTACTATACAGAATCTTCTATTCTACCTTCTAACTTTAGTGTAAATATAGAAGGAGACAATTCTTATGTTGAAATCATGGGAAATAATCAAATCATGGACAACATGAGCATTAAAATTACAGGAGATAACCGAAGTGTAATCATAAGAAATTATCCATGAAAACGTATAAATTCAAAATATTCTTTCTACTGATTTTCATCTATTCTATTAGTTTTGGACAAGATGAAAGTGAAAATACTATTGTAGCAAAAATAGAAGTGGAACAAAATGAGAATATGTTGAGTTTACATCCAAGTGTTCAAAATAACAGTTCGCTTTATTATGAATACAACTATCTCCTATTGGTAAAAAAAACAGATAGACGAAATAATTTATCTGTCAACCGGCAAGGTGGTAAATTCACTCTGGCTCCAAATGAGTCAAAAGTATTGTCAACCACCATTATCAATCAAAGTGAAACTCAAACAATACAAGCTACACTCTATATAAGAGATGAAATTGAAAATCAATTAATCACTAAAGATTCCATAGAAATTAAAGGTTTCGTTGCCACAAAAGTAGAAGAAACCTCTCTCATGACCGAGGGAATGGTTGTAGATGAAACAAAGACAAAATTTGGAGGTGACTTTTTTGATAATTTTTACTCTATATACAGCCAACTTCCTGAAAAACATAAATTTATCATCTCTATTTCAGAACTTCCTTATCGGGGACTTACCAGTATTATTCAGATAAAAGCAGAACAAGAAACTGTATATGAATTCTTTTCCAACCCCAATGAGGACTATATAAAACAACAAGCTGTAATCGCTCTAAAAGGAGTCTCACGCTATGCAAAATCAAAAGAAAATTTAAAACAAGAATTTAACTACTAAAAATCTTGATTATGAAAACGCTCTCTTTACTATTTTTTATTTTATCATTTTTTTCAGTTGATTCTTTAAACGGACAACAACTATCATACAAGCCTATCAATCCTAATTTTGGAGGAAGCTACCTAAACTATTCTTGGCTACTATCATCAGCCAATGCACAAAATCCATTTGACGATCAAGATACTGATTTAGGAATCAACAACAGCCCTGTCGGAGGTTTTTCTGACTCTGTAAAAAGACAAATTCTCAACCAGTTAACCCGTGGCTTCTTCTCAGAAGACGGATCTGGAAATGAAATGGAACCGGGTAGCTATGAAGTCGGCGGACTTGTCATTGACATTGTTGAAACCCGCACAGGTACGCTTATCACTATAATTGATACCGGAACCGGAGAAACTACTGAAATTATATTATAACACTAAAACTATTATCATGAAATCCCCTATCTATTTTATCATCATCCTCTCACTTCTCAGCTTACAAGGCTGTGGAATATTTGTCACACCACCTGGAGGTATTGAACCAAAATCTTATGTAGGCGAACCAACCGTAACCGAAAAGGATTTTGATAAACTCCCTAAACCCAAAGAGCAAGTTGTTGTAGGAGTATATAAATTCAAAGATCAAACAGGCCAATATAAAGCCTCTGAAGTAGGAGCAAATTGGAGTACAGCCATTCCACAAGGAATTACAACAATTTTGATAAAATCTCTAGAAGATAGTAAATGGTTTGTCCCGATTGAACGAGAAAATATTGGAAATTTACTCAATGAACGCCAAATCATTCGAACCACTCGTCAAGAGTACTCAGGAGGAACCTCTCCCAATCAACTTCCTCCTCTGCTCTTTGCAGGAATACTTTTTGAAGGAGGAGTTATATCATATGACACCAACATCCTCACAGGAGGCGCAGGAGCTCGGTACTTTGGTATAGGTGGCTCCACAGAATATAGGCAAGACCGTATAACTGTCTATTTACGAGCTGTTTCCACCAATAGTGGGAAAGTTCTAAAAACCGTTTACACTTCAAAAACAATCCTTTCTCAGTCCATTAACGCCAGTATGTTTCGGTATGTAGATACAGAAAGATTGATGGAAGCTGAAGTTGGCGTAACCAATAACGAACCCACACAAATGGCAGTTACAGAAGCTATAAATAAAGCCGTTTATCTAATGATTTTGGAAGGGATAGAAGATCGAATATGGGAAACTTCTGAAGAAGAAGAAAATGAAAAAATAGTTCAAGAACTTCTAGATGACTACAATCAAGAAATTATAGAAAGTGGAAAAAAAGTAGTAGGTAAAGGCGTTTGGAAAAAAGGAAGACGCTCAAAAATCAGTGCAGGAGTTTTCTATACATTTAACAATCTAAAGGGTGACTACTCCATATCCACCATGCGTCCGGGAATGAAAGGAAATATAAAATTTGTTTTTTCTGACTATTTCAATACTACATTTTCTACTGGTTACCAAGAAATGGGAGCAAAAGAAAAATTCAGATCTACATTTAGTATATACGAATTGGATTTAGAATACATGGCTTTACCTTATAATGACTTTAGTCCTTTCTTTCACGGTGGATTTGGGCTCATTCGAAACTTAAAAGGAGAAGACAATCGAATTAAATTCAAAACTCAATTTGGTGGAGGGCTAGAATACCTTGTATCACAAACAGTAGGGTTTAGAGGATTTGCTACCTATCACATAGGATTTGACGATGATTGGGATCTCCTTATCAATGGAAAAAGAGATGACCATTTTTTACAAATTGGTCTAGGTGTTCAACTTTATTTCGGAAACAATAAATAATACAATCATGAAAAAGATACTATTTCTCTCTATATTTTCTATCTTGCTACTCGGATGTAGCGAAGATTTACTAGACAACGACGCAAAAGGTACCCTAAAAGGTACTTCAAGACTGGATTTGAACAATGAACCACTTGCTAATGTAAAAATAACAACTACCCCTTCTACCCTAACCGTATATTCAGATGAAGAAGGAAACTTTGAAATTTTTGAAAGTTTACCTGTTGGAGACTATTCAGTCAGAGCAGAGTTAGATGGCTATGTAACCGAAGTTGAAGCCATTAGCATTACACAATTTGACCAAACAGTAAGTATCGTTTTTGAAATGGTTACAGACGAAACACTTAACCAACCACCAACTGCGCCGGAATTAATCTCACCTGAACATTTAGCCACCAATCAACCAAATGATTTAACATTAAAATGGAGCAGTTCAGATGTTGATCAAGACTCACTCACTTATCGTGTGATTCTTAGTGACAATCTTACAAACACAGAAATAGAATTTTCTGATATAGAAGTTGATACACTGGCATTAGAAAACCTTCATTTCGGAACAACTTATACTTGGCAAGTTGCAGTTTCAGATAATATCAATGAAGAAGTATTTAGTGGTTCAAGTCAATTTACAATTCGTCAAAATCCAGAATATCGCTATCATTACGTTCAAAAAGAAGATGGAAACTTTGTAATTCGTGCAACCAATTTAGATGAAACCATAAGCATTACAAATTCCACATATTCAAGCTGGAGACCTCATAAAAACAATGTAGCAGAAAAAGTTGCATTTTTACAAACTCTAGGTGGACAAACCCATCTCATGACAGCTGATCTAAACGGAGAAAACCCACACCAAGTGAGTCAAGTGCCTATAAACGGTTTCCGCAATGATGTTCTTAGTTACGCTTGGCATACAAATGGAAGTAGATTTCTTTTTCCAAGTTTTGATAAATTATACCGTGTAAATATAGATGGAACAGGACAACAACAAATCTACCAAACACCTGATGGACAATTTATAACAAAAGTAGCATGGAGCTATGATGGCTCCACAATAGCAATTGCAACCAACGACATAAACGGTTACAATGCCAAAATCTCAATTGTAGATGCCAATGGTAACTTCATTAAAACAATTTTTGAAAACCAGTTAGGTGCAGTGGGTGGTCTAGACTTCAATATTACAGGTGACAAGCTACTATTCACACATGACCTGTCAGGTTACCAAGACTCTCAGTACCGTCAGTTAGATACTCATATTTTTATTTATAATTTAGTTGATGATACCGTTACTAACTATTCTGAAATAAGCGAAAAACCAATGGGAACCATAGATATTGATCCTAAATTTTCACCAAATGATGCTGAAATAATTTTCACAAATACACCAAACGATATGATTTCGGTAAAATCTATTTACTCCATTAACTTAAATGAACCTGAAACAAGAGAACTAATTATTTTTGATGGTGAAATGCCCGACTATCAATAGTCCAAATCTTCATAGTTTGATTTAGCACTTTGTTTATATTGTTACAATTAAGCAAAGTGCTCTTTTTACAACTCATACCCCGCCCTATTTTTAACTTCGTTAATCACAAAAACACTGTGTGTACTCCCAATACTAGAAATTGTTGTTAGTTTTTTCACCATAAACTCTCGGTACTCATCCATATTTCTAAACGTCATTTTGAGTAAATAATCATAATCACCACTTACATGAAAGCACTCATGCACTTCATGAAGTTTAGAAATTTTTTGCTCAAAATCAGCAATATTCTGCTGAGAATGCTTCTCTAACTTTATATGAGAAAACACCATCAACTCCCTACCAAGCACCTTTCTATCCAAAACTACCGTATAATTCCGAATCACCCCAGAACGTTCCATTTTTTTAATTCGTTCATAAATAGCAGTAGATGATAAATTCAACTGTAAAGAAAGTTGTTTATGCGTATATTTTGAATTCTCTTGAATTAAATTCAAAATCCGAAAATCCATCTCATCAAAACTCATTAGAAATATTTTTAGTTAAATTAAAAATAATATACAAACATTAGAATCATACTCTATAATAATTGTTAAATATAGAATAAAAAACTATATATTAGCTCTAATATTGATTTTAATTCTTTTAATTCTCAACTTTGAAGAATTAATTTAATAAAATCATGGAAAATTTCAAACCTGCAAACAAAATACAAGATTTACAATACTTTGGAGAATTTGGTGGCGTAAACCCCTCTATAACAGACTCTTCTACTTATACATTTCTCTCTGCAAAAACCATGTTCGATACTTTTGAAGGAAATGCAGAAGGTTGCTATTTATACTCTCGCCATTCCACTCCCAGCAACTTATATTTAGGCGAAGCATTGGCAGCACTAGAAAATACCGAAGCGGCAAATGTCACTGCTTCCGGTATGGGAGCTATCACCTCAGTGCTATTACAACTTTGTGAAAGTGGCTCAGAGATTGTTTCTAGTAGAACCGTTTATGGCGGAACTTATGCCTTCATGAAAAACTTCCTTCCAAAACTAAACATTCAGACAAAATTTGTAGACATCACAAAACCAGAGCAAGTTGAAAATGCCATAACCGAAAAAACAAAAATACTCTACTGCGAAACCGTCAGCAACCCCCTACTGGAAATTGCAAACCTAAAAGAGTTAGCCAAAATTTCAAAAAAATATAACATAAAACTCGTTGTGGACAATACTTTTTCACCATTGATGGTTACACCAACTAATTTTGGTGCAGATGTTGTCATTCATAGTTTAACAAAATTCATAAATGGTAGCAGTGATGCCGTGGGTGGAGTAATTTGTGGAACACAAGAGTTCATTGATGATTTGCGAAATGTAAATGATGGTGCCTGTATGCTGCTAGGCCCAACAATGGACAGTTTACGTTCAGCTAGTATTTTAAAAAATCTACGAACGCTACATATTCGTATAAAACAACATAGTAAAAATGCTCAATTTCTTGCTGAATCTTTTCAAAATGATGGATTAAAAGTCGTTTATCCGGGTCTCAAAAACCATCCGGGACACAGTACTGCCAAAGATTTACTAAATGATGAATATGGTTTTGGAGGAATGATGACCTTAGATGTAGGTTCTTTGGAAAAAGCAAATGAATTAATGGAATTGATGCAAAAAGAAAACTTAGGTTATCTTGCTGTAAGTCTAGGTTTTTATAAAACTTTATTCAGTGCTCCGGGAACTTCTACATCCAGCGAGATTCCTGAAGAAGAACAAAAAGAAATGGGACTTTCTGATGGGTTAATCCGATTCTCAATTGGTCTAGATAATGATATTCAAAGAACCTATCAAAAAATGAAAGCATGTATGGTAAAACTAAATATTCTGAAATAAATTCTATATTCTTATTTTTATATTCCTAAAAACTATTTAATTTTGCACCGTTAAAAACTTCGGAGGAAGGATTTGTCTGATTGCAACCTCATAAAAAATTGCTAAAGCAGGAGCAACTGAGCTTATTTTCCTCTATTAATTAAATTTATATTATGTCATATTTATTTACGTCTGAATCAGTTTCAGAAGGGCATCCTGACAAAATTGCCGACCAAATTTCAGATGCTTTAATTGATAACTTTTTAGCTTTTGATGCCGATTCAAAAGTAGCTTGTGAAACACTTGTCACTACCGGTCAGGTTGTTTTGGCGGGTGAAGTAAAATCAACCACTTATTTAGATGTACAAAGTATTGCCCGTGATGTAATCAACAAAATTGGTTATACCAAGGGAGAATATATGTTCAACGGAGATTCATGTGGCGTTATTTCTGCTATCCATGAACAATCACCTGATATCAATCAAGGAGTTGATCGTGTGGCAACCGATACTGATTTTGAAACAAAAGCTAACCTTCAAGGAGCTGGTGACCAAGGAATGATGTTTGGGTACGCTACTAACGAAACAGAAAATTACATGCCTTTGGCACTCGACTTAGCACATACAATTTTAAAAGAATTGGCTGAAATACGTCGTGAAGATAATCAAATAAAATATTTACGTCCTGATGCTAAATCACAGGTCACTATTGAGTATTCTGATGACCATAAACCAATTCGAATTGATAGCATTGTCGTTTCCACACAACATGATGAATTTGGAAGTGAAGAAGCCATGCTAGAGAAAATTAGAACAGATGTTATTAATGTTTTAATTCCACGTGTAATTGCTAAACAAAAACACGAAATAAAAGAATTATTCAATGACCAAATTAAATACCATATCAACCCTACCGGAAAATTTGTAATCGGTGGTCCACATGGTGACACCGGACTTACCGGACGAAAAATAATTGTAGATACCTACGGCGGAAAAGGTGCACATGGTGGTGGAGCATTTAGTGGCAAAGACCCATCTAAAGTTGACAGAAGTGCAGCTTATGCGACTCGGCATATTGCAAAAAATATGGTAGCTGCCGGAATTGCAGACGAAATATTGGTTCAGGTTTCGTATGCTATCGGAGTGGCTAAACCTTGTGGTCTCTACATCAACACATATGGTACCTCCAAAGTTGATTTAAACGATGGTGAAATTGCTCGAAAAATTGAAAAAGTATTTGACTTACGTCCTTATGCAATTGAACAGAATTTAAAATTGAGAAATCCAATTTATCAGGAAACAGCTTCTTATGGACATATGGGTAGAGAACATTTTGTAGGAAGTAAAACATTCAAAGAGCCAAATGGAAGTTCTAAAACAATTGATAATTTAGAGTTTTTTACTTGGGAAAAATTAGATTATGTGGATAAAATCAAAACAGAATTTGGACTATAGTTCTAAATTAAATACTACAAAAAAACGTCTCAATATTGAGACGTTTTTTTGTAGTATTTAATTTAGAACTATAGTCCAAATTCTGTTTTGATTTTATCCACATAATCTAATTTTTCCCAAGTAAAAAACTCTAAATTATCAATTGTTTTAGAACTTCCATTTGGCTCTTTGAATGTTTTACTTCCTACAAAATGTTCTCTACCCATATGTCCATAAGAAGCTGTTTCCTGATAAATTGGATTTCTCAATTTTAAATTCTGTTCAATTGCATAAGGACGTAAGTCAAATACTTTTTCAATTTTTCGAGCAATTTCACCATCGTTTAAATCAACTTTGGAGGTACCATATGTGTTGATGTAGAGACCACAAGGTTTAGCCACTCCGATAGCATACGAAACCTGAACCAATATTTCGTCTGCAATTCCGGCAGCTACCATATTTTTTGCAATATGCCGAGTCGCATAAGCTGCACTTCTGTCAACTTTAGATGGGTCTTTGCCACTAAATGCTCCACCACCATGTGCACCTTTTCCGCCGTAGGTATCTACAATTATTTTTCGTCCGGTAAGTCCGGTGTCACCATGTGGACCACCGATTACAAATTTTCCGGTAGGGTTGATATGGTATTTAATTTGGTCATTGAATAATTCTTTTATTTCGTGTTTTTGTTTAGCAATTACACGTGGAATTAAAACATTAATAACATCTGTTCTAATTTTCTCTAGCATGGCTTCTTCACTTCCAAATTCATCATGTTGTGTGGAAACGACAATGCTATCAATTCGAATTGGTTTATGGTCATCAGAATACTCAATAGTGACCTGTGATTTAGCATCAGGACGTAAATATTTTATTTGATTATCTTCACGACGTATTTCAGCCAATTCTTTTAAAATTGTATGTGCTAAGTCGAGTGCCAAAGGCATGTAATTTTCTGTTTCGTTAGTAGCGTACCCAAACATCATTCCTTGGTCACCAGCTCCTTGAAGGTTAGCTTTTGTTTCAAAATCAGTATCGGTTGCCACACGATCAACTCCTTGATTGATATCAGGTGATTGTTCATGGATAGCAGAAATAACGCCACATGAATCTCCGTTGAACATATATTCTCCCTTGGTATAACCAATTTTGTTGATTACATCACGGGCAATACTTTGTACATCTAAATAAGTGGTTGATTTTACTTCACCCGCCAAAACAACCTGACCGGTAGTGACAAGTGTTTCACAAGCTACTTTTGAATCGGCATCAAAAGCTAAAAAGTTATCAATTAAAGCATCTGAAATTTGGTCGGCAATTTTGTCAGGATGCCCTTCTGAAACTGATTCAGACGTAAATAAATATGACATAATATAAATTTAATTAATAGAGGAAAATAAGCTCAGTTGCTCCTGCTTTAGCAATTTTTTATGAGGTTGCAATCAGACAAATCCTTCCTCCGAAGTTTTTAACGGTGCAAAATTAAATAGTTTTTAGGAATATAAAAATAAGAATATAGAATTTATTTCAGAATATTTAGTTTTACCATACATGCTTTCATTTTTTGATAGGTTCTTTGAATATCATTATCTAGACCAATTGAGAATCGGATTAACCCATCAGAAAGTCCCATTTCTTTTTGTTCTTCTTCAGGAATCTCGCTGGATGTAGAAGTTCCCGGAGCACTGAATAAAGTTTTATAAAAACCTAGACTTACAGCAAGATAACCTAAGTTTTCTTTTTGCATCAATTCCATTAATTCATTTGCTTTTTCCAAAGAACCTACATCTAAGGTCATCATTCCTCCAAAACCATATTCATCATTTAGTAAATCTTTGGCAGTACTGTGTCCCGGATGGTTTTTGAGACCCGGATAAACGACTTTTAATCCATCATTTTGAAAAGATTCAGCAAGAAATTGAGCATTTTTACTATGTTGTTTTATACGAATATGTAGCGTTCGTAGATTTTTTAAAATACTAGCTGAACGTAAACTGTCCATTGTTGGGCCTAGCAGCATACAGGCACCATCATTTACATTTCGCAAATCATCAATGAACTCTTGTGTTCCACAAATTACTCCACCCACGGCATCACTGCTACCATTTATGAATTTTGTTAAACTATGAATGACAACATCTGCACCAAAATTAGTTGGTGTAACCATCAATGGTGAAAAAGTATTGTCCACAACGAGTTTTATGTTATATTTTTTTGAAATTTTGGCTAACTCTTTTAGGTTTGCAATTTCCAGTAGGGGGTTGCTGACGGTTTCGCAGTAGAGTATTTTTGTTTTTTCGGTTATGGCATTTTCAACTTGCTCTGGTTTTGTGATGTCTACAAATTTTGTCTGAATGTTTAGTTTTGGAAGGAAGTTTTTCATGAAGGCATAAGTTCCGCCATAAACGGTTCTACTAGAAACAATCTCTGAGCCACTTTCACAAAGTTGTAATAGCACTGAGGTGATAGCTCCCATACCGGAAGCAGTGACATTTGCCGCTTCGGTATTTTCTAGTGCTGCCAATGCTTCGCCTAAATATAAGTTGCTGGGAGTGGAATGGCGAGAGTATAAATAGCAACCTTCTGCATTTCCTTCAAAAGTATCGAACATGGTTTTTGCAGAGAGAAATGTATAAGTAGAAGAGTCTGTTATAGAGGGGTTTACGCCACCAAATTCTCCAAAGTATTGTAAATCTTGTATTTTGTTTGCAGGTTTGAAATTTTCCATGATTTTATTAAATTAATTCTTCAAAGTTGAGAATTAAAAGAATTAAAATCAATATTAGAGCTAATATATAGTTTTTTATTCTATATTTAACAATTATTATAGAGTATGATTCTAATGTTTGTATATTATTTTTAATTTAACTAAAAATATTTCTAATGAGTTTTGATGAGATGGATTTTCGGATTTTGAATTTAATTCAAGAGAATTCAAAATATACGCATAAACAACTTTCTTTACAGTTGAATTTATCATCTACTGCTATTTATGAACGAATTAAAAAAATGGAACGTTCTGGGGTGATTCGGAATTATACGGTAGTTTTGGATAGAAAGGTGCTTGGTAGGGAGTTGATGGTGTTTTCTCATATAAAGTTAGAGAAGCATTCTCAGCAGAATATTGCTGATTTTGAGCAAAAAATTTCTAAACTTCATGAAGTGCATGAGTGCTTTCATGTAAGTGGTGATTATGATTATTTACTCAAAATGACGTTTAGAAATATGGATGAGTACCGAGAGTTTATGGTGAAAAAACTAACAACAATTTCTAGTATTGGGAGTACACACAGTGTTTTTGTGATTAACGAAGTTAAAAATAGGGCGGGGTATGAGTTGTAAAAAGAGCACTTTGCTTAATTGTAACAATATAAACAAAGTGCTAAATCAAACTATGAAGATTTGGACTATTGATAGTCGGGCATTTCACCATCAAAAATAATTAGTTCTCTTGTTTCAGGTTCATTTAAGTTAATGGAGTAAATAGATTTTACCGAAATCATATCGTTTGGTGTATTTGTGAAAATTATTTCAGCATCATTTGGTGAAAATTTAGGATCAATATCTATGGTTCCCATTGGTTTTTCGCTTATTTCAGAATAGTTAGTAACGGTATCATCAACTAAATTATAAATAAAAATATGAGTATCTAACTGACGGTACTGAGAGTCTTGGTAACCTGACAGGTCATGTGTGAATAGTAGCTTGTCACCTGTAATATTGAAGTCTAGACCACCCACTGCACCTAACTGGTTTTCAAAAATTGTTTTAATGAAGTTACCATTGGCATCTACAATTGAGATTTTGGCATTGTAACCGTTTATGTCGTTGGTTGCAATTGCTATTGTGGAGCCATCATAGCTCCATGCTACTTTTGTTATAAATTGTCCATCAGGTGTTTGGTAGATTTGTTGTTGTCCTGTTCCATCTATATTTACACGGTATAATTTATCAAAACTTGGAAAAAGAAATCTACTTCCATTTGTATGCCAAGCGTAACTAAGAACATCATTGCGGAAACCGTTTATAGGCACTTGACTCACTTGGTGTGGGTTTTCTCCGTTTAGATCAGCTGTCATGAGATGGGTTTGTCCACCTAGAGTTTGTAAAAATGCAACTTTTTCTGCTACATTGTTTTTATGAGGTCTCCAGCTTGAATATGTGGAATTTGTAATGCTTATGGTTTCATCTAAATTGGTTGCACGAATTACAAAGTTTCCATCTTCTTTTTGAACGTAATGATAGCGATATTCTGGATTTTGACGAATTGTAAATTGACTTGAACCACTAAATACTTCTTCATTGATATTATCTGAAACTGCAACTTGCCAAGTATAAGTTGTTCCGAAATGAAGGTTTTCTAATGCCAGTGTATCAACTTCTATATCAGAAAATTCTATTTCTGTGTTTGTAAGATTGTCACTAAGAATCACACGATAAGTGAGTGAGTCTTGATCAACATCTGAACTGCTCCATTTTAATGTTAAATCATTTGGTTGATTGGTGGCTAAATGTTCAGGTGAGATTAATTCCGGCGCAGTTGGTGGTTGGTTAAGTGTTTCGTCTGTAACCATTTCAAAAACGATACTTACTGTTTGGTCAAATTGTGTAATGCTAATGGCTTCAACTTCGGTTACATAGCCATCTAACTCTGCTCTGACTGAATAGTCTCCAACAGGTAAACTTTCAAAAATTTCAAAGTTTCCTTCTTCATCTGAATATACGGTTAGGGTAGAAGGGGTAGTTGTTATTTTTACATTAGCAAGTGGTTCATTGTTCAAATCCAGTCTTGAAGTACCTTTTAGGGTACCTTTTGCGTCGTTGTCTAGTAAATCTTCGCTACATCCGAGTAGCAAGATAGAAAATATAGAGAGAAATAGTATCTTTTTCATGATTGTATTATTTATTGTTTCCGAAATAAAGTTGAACACCTAGACCAATTTGTAAAAAATGGTCATCTCTTTTTCCATTGATAAGGAGATCCCAATCATCGTCAAATCCTATGTGATAGGTAGCAAATCCTCTAAACCCTACTGTTTGTGATACAAGGTATTCTAGCCCTCCACCAAATTGAGTTTTGAATTTAATTCGATTGTCTTCTCCTTTTAAGTTTCGAATGAGCCCAAATCCACCGTGAAAGAAAGGACTAAAGTCATTATAAGGTAAAGCCATGTATTCTAAATCCAATTCGTATATACTAAATGTAGATCTGAATTTTTCTTTTGCTCCCATTTCTTGGTAACCAGTAGAAAATGTAGTATTGAAATAGTCAGAAAAAACAAATTTTATATTTCCTTTCATTCCCGGACGCATGGTGGATATGGAGTAGTCACCCTTTAGATTGTTAAATGTATAGAAAACTCCTGCACTGATTTTTGAGCGTCTTCCTTTTTTCCAAACGCCTTTACCTACTACTTTTTTTCCACTTTCTATAATTTCTTGATTGTAGTCATCTAGAAGTTCTTGAACTATTTTTTCATTTTCTTCTTCTTCAGAAGTTTCCCATATTCGATCTTCTATCCCTTCCAAAATCATTAGATAAACGGCTTTATTTATAGCTTCTGTAACTGCCATTTGTGTGGGTTCGTTATTGGTTACGCCAACTTCAGCTTCCATCAATCTTTCTGTATCTACATACCGAAACATACTGGCGTTAATGGACTGAGAAAGGATTGTTTTTGAAGTGTAAACGGTTTTTAGAACTTTCCCACTATTGGTGGAAACAGCTCGTAAATAGACAGTTATACGGTCTTGCCTATATTCTGTGGAGCCACCTATACCAAAGTACCGAGCTCCTGCGCCTCCTGTGAGGATGTTGGTGTCATATGATATAACTCCTCCTTCAAAAAGTATTCCTGCAAAGAGCAGAGGAGGAAGTTGATTGGGAGAGGTTCCTCCTGAGTACTCTTGACGAGTGGTTCGAATGATTTGGCGTTCATTGAGTAAATTTCCAATATTTTCTCGTTCAATCGGGACAAACCATTTACTATCTTCTAGAGATTTTATCAAAATTGTTGTAATTCCTTGTGGAATGGCTGTACTCCAATTTGCTCCTACTTCAGAGGCTTTATATTGGCCTGTTTGATCTTTGAATTTATATACTCCTACAACAACTTGCTCTTTGGGTTTAGGGAGTTTATCAAAATCCTTTTCGGTTACGGTTGGTTCGCCTACATAAGATTTTGGTTCAATACCTCCAGGTGGTGTGACAAATATTCCACAGCCTTGTAAGCTGAGAAGTGAGAGGATGATGATAAAATAGATAGGGGATTTCATGATAATAGTTTTAGTGTTATAATATAATTTCAGTAGTTTCTCCGGTTCCGGTATCAATTATAGTGATAAGCGTACCTGTGCGGGTTTCAACAATGTCAATGACAAGTCCGCCGACTTCATAGCTACCCGGTTCCATTTCATTTCCAGATCCGTCTTCTGAGAAGAAGCCACGGGTTAACTGGTTGAGAATTTGTCTTTTTACAGAGTCAGAAAAACCTCCGACAGGGCTGTTGTTGATTCCTAAATCAGTATCTTGATCGTCAAATGGATTTTGTGCATTGGCTGATGATAGTAGCCAAGAATAGTTTAGGTAGCTTCCTCCAAAATTAGGATTGATAGGCTTGTATGATAGTTGTTGTCCGTTTAAAGAATCAACTGAAAAAAATGATAAAATAAAAAATAGTAAAGAGAGCGTTTTCATAATCAAGATTTTTAGTAGTTAAATTCTTGTTTTAAATTTTCTTTTGATTTTGCATAGCGTGAGACTCCTTTTAGAGCGATTACAGCTTGTTGTTTTATATAGTCCTCATTGGGGTTGGAAAAGAATTCATATACAGTTTCTTGTTCTGCTTTTATCTGAATAATACTGGTAAGTCCCCGATAAGGAAGTTCTGAAATAGAGATGATAAATTTATGTTTTTCAGGAAGTTGGCTGTATATAGAGTAAAAATTATCAAAAAAGTCACCTCCAAATTTTGTCTTTGTTTCATCTACAACCATTCCCTCGGTCATGAGAGAGGTTTCTTCTACTTTTGTGGCAACGAAACCTTTAATTTCTATGGAATCTTTAGTGATTAATTGATTTTCAATTTCATCTCTTATATAGAGTGTAGCTTGTATTGTTTGAGTTTCACTTTGATTGATAATGGTGGTTGACAATACTTTTGACTCATTTGGAGCCAGAGTGAATTTACCACCTTGCCGGTTGACAGATAAATTATTTCGTCTATCTGTTTTTTTTACCAATAGGAGATAGTTGTATTCATAATAAAGCGAACTGTTATTTTGAACACTTGGATGTAAACTCAACATATTCTCATTTTGTTCCACTTCTATTTTTGCTACAATAGTATTTTCACTTTCATCTTGTCCAAAACTAATAGAATAGATGAAAATCAGTAGAAAGAATATTTTGAATTTATACGTTTTCATGGATAATTTCTTATGATTACACTTCGGTTATCTCCTGTAATTTTAATGCTCATGTTGTCCATGATTTGATTATTTCCCATGATTTCAACATAAGAATTGTCTCCTTCTATATTTACACTAAAGTTAGAAGGTAGAATAGAAGATTCTGTATAGTAAAACTGTTGGTTGTCACCTATCTGATTTACAGCTACGGTTTTTGCACTTATCTGAGCATAGTTTGTATTTCCAATTTGCTGTACCGAAGCAGTATTATCACCGATACTATTGAGTGAAAGATAATAGTGCAATTCACTTTCGGGTATATTTTGAGCATTAGCGAAATGGAATGCTGAAAATAGAAATATGAGAGTTAATGCTTTCATCGTAAATTGTTTTAAAATTAAGAACTGCTCTAATTAATTTACCTCCCCCATTTTATGGTAAATCATAGAACAGTTCTTAAAGAAATTGTACTTTATGTTATACTGGGGGTGAGAAACGGATTAGTGTTGCCAAACGGTAGCACTGTTTCCTACGCCTACTTGATTGTTTGTAGAAATATGACCAAGCCCTTCTTGAAGAACTTCAACATAATTTCCAACACCTAACTGGCTACTGTACATTTCATTTGCTATTCCAATTTGGTCAGCAAAAGAAGTGTTAGATACTCCAACTTGATCTTGAACAACTAAGTTTCCAAGTCCAGTCTGTGTAGAACCAGCTTCATTTGTAACTCCTAATTGTGATTGAAAAGATGCGTTACCTACACCGATTTGACTTGTAGAGGTATTGTTATCTACCCCAACTTGAGTTTGTTCAGAATAGTTAGCGATACCTGTTTGGTAGTTTTCAGCATTATTTGCAACACCAATTTGGTCTTGATAACTTTCGTTGAAACCTCCTGTTTGTTCAGAGTAAGCAGTGTTAGAAACTCCTAACTGCTGTGAAGCATGAACATTAGAAATTCCTGTTTGGTAAGCAGATGAAGAGTTAGAAACTCCCACAGCCAAAGAGTAGTTTGTGTTGGTAACTCCTGTTTGGTAAACTTCAGAGAAGTTAGATACACCGATGTGATCTATATCACTTTGGTTGAAACTTCCCCACTGATCTACATAGGCACTATTGCTAACACCTAATTGATCAATAGCACTTGAATTTCCGATTTGACCGAATGCGACAGTTGATGTCATAGCAACTGCAACGCTTAAAATTAAATTTTTCATGATATATAAATTTTAGTTTAGTACCACAAATGTAGAAGAGGTATTGGAACTATCTATCACTGTTTTTGGGGATATAAATAAAATACCTATTTCTAGGGATGTGTAGTTTAGGGGAAAAATCCTATGGGCTATCTCGTGTTTTTTTTGTACCTTTAGAGTATCATTTTAATGTATATAATATTATGTGTATGATTATTTAAAAAATAAACTCTCTCTCTAAAACACTAAATTATGAAAAACTCTCTCTATGTTTATTTTGCTATAAACAACCTCATTCTACAAAAGGGAATAGAAAGCATAATTGCTTTGAATTATGAAACAGATGTAGAATTTTATTCCTTTGAAGACCCTTCTAAACTTTTTGAATTGGATTACTTTGAAACCAATGTAGAGCATAAAGTTCTTATTTATGATACAAACTTAGTAATTGATAATTCAAATTTGCTTCTCTTTAATTTATTGAAAAAAAATCCACTCCTAAAGGTATTGGTTCTTTTGCATGAGTATGATCAGTATAGAATCAAAACTTTCTTTAACATGGGTGTGCTCGGGGTATTTAATAAAAATATATTTCCAAATGATTTGATGAATGTACTGTATGAAGTAGAGAGTAATAAAAAGTCACTAGCTCCAGCGTTTAGAGAACAGGTTATCAGGCAATTTTGTAGAGTAGATAATACGTTTAATGGAGCAGTTGGTAATGAATTAATTGAGGTAAATGAAGAGGAAATTTACTTTGCGGATGAATTATATGGATTGACCAGAAGAGAAAAAGAAATACTATGTTTAATTTGTAATGGGAAAAACTCAAAAGAAATATCGGAAGAGCTTTACATCAGTCGCCATACTGCTGAAACACACAGGCGAAATTTACTGACCAAGTTAGATGCGAGAAATACTGCTGAAATGGTGAAAGTAGCTGTTATGAACCGACTGGTAAGTGCATGATATTTGTACTAAATCTCTTTACGTAAACGAGCAACGGGAATGCTGAGTTGTTCGCGGTATTTGGCAATTGTTCTCCGAGCAATAGGGTAGCCTTTTTCTTTTAGAATTTCTGTCAGTTTTTCGTCAGTTAGGGGTTTTTTCTTATTTTCTTCGGAAATGACATCTTGGAGGATTCGTTTAATCTCTCTTGTAGAAACTTCTTCTCCATCCTCATTGGTTAGACTTTCTGAAAACAAATCTTTGATGAGAAATGTTCCATAGGGTGTATTGACATATTTGCTATTGGCAACACGAGAAACGGTAGAAATATCCATTTTGATTTTGTCGGCAATGTCTTTCAAAATCATGGGCTTTATCTTCGTTTCATCACCGGTTAGGAAGTACTCTTCCTGTATTTCCATGATGGCCTGCATAGTGTACATCAGCGTATTTCTACGTTGTGTAACGGCATCTATAAACCACTTAGCAGCATCTAATTTTTGTTTTACAAATAGTACTGCTTTTTTTTGTTCGTTAGATTTTTTTTCTGTGTTTTTATAGGTGTCTAGCATTTCTGCATAGGAGTTGGAAACTCTCAGTTCAGGTACATTTCGACCATTTAGCGAAAGTTCTAATTCCCCATCTACAATGCGAATTGTGAAATCAGGAGTGATTTGCTCTACTTGCTTATTGTTTCCTGAATAAGATTTACCGGGTTTTGGGTTTAACTTTTCTATTTCTGTGATGGCTTTTTTTAGCTGTTCTTCAGAAACATCATATTTTACCATTAATCTTTTATAATGCTTTTTGGTAAAAGATTCAAAAGATTTAGAAATTAATTCTAGTGCTAAATCTGTTGTTTCACTATGATTTTGTTTGTTTTCAAGTTGAATTTTTAAACATTCTTGTAAATTTCTAGCCCCGACACCTATCGGGTCAAGTTTCTGAATGTAGTTAACCAATAAACGTTCTACCTCATTTTTATCAGTATAAATATTTTGGGTAAAGGCTAAATCATCTACAATTGCCTGTAAATCACGGCGAATGTAACCATCATCATCCATGTTTCCAATGATAAATTCTGCAATCTGAAATTCTTCTTCATCCAACCGAAACATAGACAATTGCCCCTCTAAATAGTCAAGAAAGCTGATTCCCTGCGCATAAGGAACCGAGCGTTCATCATCATCATCGCTATAATTATTAGAATATGTTTTGTAGTTAGGAATTTCATCATCGCTAAGGTACTCATCTATATTGATGTCACTAGCGTCTATGGTGTTGTCTTCGCTGTATTCTTCATTTTCCCAGTTTTCGGATTCAGAATAATCATCTTGCTCAAAATCATTTCCTTCTTCTAATGCAGGATTTTCTTCTAGCTCTTGTTTGATTCGTTGTTCAAACGCAATAGTAGGTAGTTGGACTAACTTCATCAACTGAATTTGTTGTGGAGAAAGTTTTTGTTGTAGTTTTAAATTTAATTCCTGCTTTAGCATTCTAGTATTCTATGGTATTTTGAGTTGACAGTATAAATTTAGTTAAAATTCTGCATTTTTTGGTGTTCTAGGAAATGGAATTACGTCACGAATATTTCCCATTCCGGTTACAAATAATACGAGTCGCTCTAATCCTAAACCAAATCCACTGTGTGGTACGGTTCCGAACTTTCGAGTGTCACGGTACCACCAAAGCTCTTCTTTGTCAATTCCAAATTGTTTAATTTTCTGGTCCAAAATATCCAATCGTTCTTCTCTTTGTGAACCCCCTACTATTTCACCAATTCCCGGAAACAGTATATCCATGGCACGAACAGTTTTTTCATCTTCATTCAAACGCATATAGAATGCTTTGATTTCTGCCGGATAGTCAAATAAGATAACGGGAGATTTGAAGTGTTTTTCTACCAAATAGCGTTCATGTTCTGACTGTAAGTCTGTTCCAAATCCTTCAATCGGATAGGTAAATTTTCCTTTTTGATTGTGTTTTGATTTTTGAAGAATTTCAATTGCTTCCGTATAACTTAGTCGAATGAATTTATTTTTTAAAACATAGTTTAGTCTATCCATTAAATTCAAGTCAGAACGTTCATTTTGTGGTTTCTGAGATTGTTCTTTGTCAAAACGTTCAGCTAAAAAGGCGATATCATCTGCACAATTATCTAATGTATACTGAATCACATATTTTAGTAAATCTTCTGCCAAATCCATATTCATGTCAAGATTATAGAAAGCCATTTCGGGTTCTATCATCCAAAACTCGGCAAGGTGTCTTGTAGTATTTGAGTTTTCTGCTCGGAAAGTTGGACCAAATGTGTAAATTTTACCTAGTCCCATGGCTGCAACTTCGCCTTCTAGTTGTCCCGAAACAGTAAGGTTCGTATGTTTTCCAAAAAAATCTTGAGAGAAATCTACTTTTTTATCTTCATTTTTTGGTAATTCTTTTTCCAAATCAAAATTGGTTACACTAAACATCTCACCGGCACCTTCGGCATCAGACCCTGTAATGATTGGAGTATTTATGTAAACGAATCCATTTTCATTAAAATATTTATGAACAGCAAACATAAGGCTGTTTCTTACACGCATGATAGAGGCAAATGTGTTTGTCCGGAAACGTAGATGAGCTTGTTCTCTAAGTTTTTCTAAACTGTGTTTTTTGGGTTGTAGAATTGTAGATTGCACTTCATCCGGATTTGCTTCTCCTAGTAAAGTAATGGCATTGGCTATGATTTCTATTTCTTGTCCGGCTCCTTGACTTTCTACTACTTCACCTTTAACTTGAAGAGATGAGGCTGTTGTAATCTTTTTGAGTAAGTCTTCGTCAAACTTTTCAAAATCAACTACAATCTGTATGTTTTTTATAGTAGAACCATCGTTAAGTGCTATAAACCGATTACTTCTAAAAGACCGAACCCAACCTTGTGCGGTAATTTCTTGTAATAGTAATTCTTTCCCTTTTTCGAGTGCTTCCCTAACTGTATATGTTTGCATAGTAATCGTTGTGTTGTTACAAAATTAAGCATATTTAACAAAGTGAAAATAGTTGGGGTACAATTTTTGATAGAAATAGCTGATTTTTTCAGAAAGAATTGTTTAAAACCCAAAGTTTACACCTAGTGAAAACCGTCCACCGTCTTCTCCTTGAAAATAGTTTACTTTTCCAGTCAGTTTATCAATTGCATTTAGCCATATTCCTCCTCCAACTGCTTGGTGCCATTTGTTTGACTTTTCATTAATCATCCAAACTCGTCCGTAGTCATATCCGGCAATAATTCCAACTTTCATGGGGATTATAAACCGTCGGATTTTGGCAATTTCTAAGCGTAAATCAGTACTTTGTGAATATGAGTATCGTCCGGTAAATCGGGTAGAGCGATAGGCGCGTAAATCAGTATCGCCACCAATGGAAGCTGCTTGGTGGAACTCAAAATTTTCGTTTAAATTGGTTTGCCATTTGATGAGTGTTCCAAAGGTCAGTGTTTCATCTTTTGTGATTTGATTGATAAATCCTAGTGAGCCTTTGAGGTAGGCAAAACTTCTTTTGGAATCTTCTAGATTTGATTTCCAATATGCTCCGATTTCAAATAACATTCCAAGTGTAGGGAGCGAAACATTGTCAAAGTTTCGGTAGGTGTATTTCATCCCTGCTTCAGCAAAGTATTGATGTCCAATTGCTTTTGGATTTACATCTGTTGAAATGGAAATAAAACGTCCTTCGGTTTTTTCTACGAAAACGTTTTCTACATTTGCTGAGAAACGAATTTGAGAGTTGTCATTGTTTATACGAAATAGAGAAGGGTTGAAGCGGATTAATTGTGTTCGAACACGGTTGTAATCCATTCCTAATTCTTTTTCATCATTTTGAGTTTCATTGCCCAAACCAAAAAAGTTTGTACTAAAGTTTGTACTTGTAATCTTTGTGTTTAATTCTAAGTTCCATTTTCCAATGAATTTTGCAAAAATTCCATTATAATTAAATTCAAAACCACTTGTAGCAAAATAATAGTAAAAATCTACTGTATGCTGTCTTGTAAAGGGATTTCTATCGAAGTTATTTAAGGTGTAAATTGCTGACATTCCTAGTTTTAGTCCATCATCCGGATTGTAGCCAACAGTAGGGTAATTACTGAACTTATGATATTTAGGTTTCATGAAATCATAACTATTGATATCATAATCGCGTGATAAATAGATTTTTGCTTTTCTAGCTTCTTTTGTTTTATTGTATTCGGAATTAAAGTCATATATACGAATTTTTCTTCCTTTTGAAACTTGATAGACATCATTGTCCTTTCCACCAATAATTCGTATCAAAATTGGTTTTTCAGGCTTTCCTACGACTTTTATACTATCGGCTCCATTTAATGTATAAATCCAAATATTATGCGTTTGATTTTTAAAGTAATTTTTTTCAAAAATGAGTTGATTTCCTTTTACTGACGGATTAAATATTTGGACTTTGGTTTCGCCTTTCGGTAGTCGTGTGATGGTGACGGAATTGGCAGCATCTGTAGCTTTTATAACTACAGTTTTCATGAGAACATTAACGTATCGTTTGGCATATTCGTCCAAATTTTTTACCCGTAGTTTTAGTTTTTTTATGATATCATTTGTTTCTTCACCCTGTATTTCTTTTGGAGTATATTCAAATGCTTTTTCGATAGAACCATCGGTTAAATTTCGTTTGATATAATCGACTTCTTTTAGCCAATCATCCAGTGTGGCATTTTTTATCAAAGCTACGTCTAATGTATAATTTTTCATATTTAACCACTTGATGTTTGGTGTATTACTTTGAAAATTTTGCATGTGTTTGAATACGGGAAATCGCATGACAAAACGGGTAATAGGCCCATTGTAATTAGGAAATGCCTGGTCTCTATCTATTGGGATGGGTCTGTAAATAGTGTCTTCCTTTTCATGAAACACTGCCCATCGCCATTGTTTGTCATAGCGATCCCAATCGCCAATGAGCATGTCGAATAATCTTTGTCGAATATAGATTTGCTCATCTATTTTTTGATGAGAACTAATGCGGAGATTTTGGAGTAATTTCTCAGTTTCAATTATATCGTCGGGTTTTCCAAAACTTTCCAAATCACTAAATGCCTTCATTGGATTTTCTTCAACTAAATATAATTTATCACCAAAACTTTCATTGTACAATCCTAAACTTTGCTGAATAGGAAGGTAGTATAATTTAGGATTTGTATGGTACAAATTAATCGAAGATGCTAAATGAGGGATAGCAAACTGGTAGTAAGGATTTGTAGTGGTATAAAAGTCCAATAAAAATTTTTCTGTAAAAGTATCTTCTAAGTCTTTCTCAACATACTGATTTTTAAAGGCGATAGCTTGTAAATACCTCGTAGCACTTTTTGCCAATGGTTGAAGCGTATATTGTTTTTTGTCGTTTGTTTCTATGATGAGGTTTCGAGTTTGTTGCTGGTCTTCTGATTTTAAACTTATAATTCCTCCGTTATATGAACTTAAATTGAGTGTCGGCACTGTGACAGGAAGACTATGAAATTGTCTATAAAACTTTCCAAATATGGTTTTGTAAAATGTACTTTTTTGAGTCAACTCATCAGGGTAAATCTGTGCCGTTTGTGTGAAGGAAATTTCTTGGTTGAATTGATAGGTTTTGGGGAGTTTTCTCTCAGGAAGTAGTTCTTTTATAAATAATTTTTCATTTGAAATTCCATGAATATACTCAGCGTTTACAGAACCATTGGTGTAAAATTTAAGTGAAGCAAATCCATTCCCACCAAATGAAAAATCATTTTTACCAACGGCTCTTGCCGGTGTTGCGTGTGTTGCAGAACCACTTATAATCTGTTTTTGATCATTTTTTTCAATATATTGTAAATTATTTTCATGTGCGGAGAGAAATAGTATGTTTTTTCGATCAGCCGTTAAGGAGGTAATGCGCTCTATAAAGGTTCGATAGTGGTAATTTTGTAAGTCCTGTGTATATACCCCAGAAGTTCGCCGTATAAAATTGTAAAAGGTTCCAAAAATGGGTAAAGGAATGTTATTTGAGAATGGATACAATTGTTGTTTCGCTGAGAATTGTCCACCTTGCTCACCATTACTAAACATAGGATGGTAACTGGTAATGATGATAGATTTATTTTGATTGAGATTTAGTTGATTTTCAAATTCTTTAAAAAACTCTTCTCTAGACTTGATTCCACAATTTTCATTGAGCTTTTTATGTTTGTCCCAATCTTCTAAATACCATTGACTATTGATGAAAATAAGTGTTATTTCATTGTTTAACTGAATGCTCTCTATTCCACATCCATTTTGTGGGAGATAGCTATTTTTTCCAAAAACTTGTTCAATTTGCGTTTGTTTCTGATATAAATGTTCAATACCACTCTCCCAGTCTTCTCGACCAGGTAGAAAAACAATTTTTCCTGAAAAATTATTTTTTAATTCTTTGTAATCAGAATGAGTGGGAATTATAGAGTTATCTCCTAAAATTAATAAAGTAGAGATTGTATTTTGATTTGTGCTTTGCTGTTCTATCATTTTCACCAATTGAATTGACGTAGAATCAGTTGAGAAATTTGAATTTCCAATTGCAGTAATTTGATGAACGAGTGAATCTTTTATGGGAGAATCAGAATAATTCACAACATTTTTACCATACTGAGGCTGTAGGGTAGAGCAGGAGCTAAATACAAGTATGCCGAATAGTAGAAGAAAAATACTCCCGTTCATTAACCAATTGCCTACTTTTTTATATTTCAACATAAACCTTTTCTAAGGATTGTCAAAGATAAATGAAGTTGAGAAAAGAAATATAATTATTCGCTCTATCGGCATGATTTTGGTTTACTATATTTGGGATTAAATATTACAATGAAAGTACTTTCTATTCTAGTAACAATTATTTTACTGACAAATTGTTCAGGACAAAATGAAGTTCAAAATAAATCAAATAAAAAGGAAATGAATTCAAATGAAAGGTTAGAAAAAGCAACATTTGGGGGTGGTTGCTTTTGGTGTGTTGAAGCAGTTTTTGACCAACTTCAGGGTGTAAAAGGTGTTGCTTCAGGCTATGCCGGTGGCCATGTAGAGAATCCGACATACAAGCAGGTTACAACTGGAACAACGGGGCATGCTGAAGTCGTTCAAGTTATTTTTGACTCTTCAGTTATTTCTTATGATGAATTGTTAGATGTATTTTGGACAGTTCACGACCCAACACAATTGAACCGTCAAGGAAATGATGTTGGGGAACAATACCGTTCCATTATTTTGTATGAAAGTGAGGAACAAAAACTTATTGCAGAACGTTCTATCAAAGAGTATGAGGCTTCTGAAATGTATAATGGAAATTTCACAACGCAATTGGTTGTCTTAGAGAAATTTTACAAGGCAGAAGATTATCACCAAAATTACTATGAAAACAATGCAGACAATAATCCTTATTGTTCGCTTGTGATTACACCAAAAATTGACAAGTTCTACAAGAAGTTTTATGATAAATTAAAACCGGAGTATAAGTAAACAAAAAGCCATCTTTTATAGATGGCTTTTTTATAAAGATTTAATTTTTTTCTAACCGGAAAATTCACCCATAGCAATAAATTTATCTTGGCGGTCTTTTTTCAACTTATCTCCTGAAAGTTTAGAAAGTTCCTTGTGTGCTTTTAACACTTGAGTTTTTAGTGCATCAGCAGCTTTGTCTGAATTATAGTGAGCTCCACCAAGTGGTTCATTTATAACACCATCTATGATTTTTAGTCCCAACATTTCATTAGGAGTCATTTTCATTTGACTAGCAGCCTGTTCTTTGTACTCCCATGAACGCCATAGAATTGTGGAACAGTTTTCAGGGGAAATTACTGAGTACCATGTATTTTCCATCATATAAACCTTATTTCCAACACCGATTCCTAAGGCACCGCCACTGGCTCCTTCACCTATTACCACACATATCACAGGAACGGTAAGGTTCATCATTTCATAAATATTTCGAGCAATGGCTTCACCTTGTCCACGCTCTTCTGCTTCCAGTCCCGGATAAGCTCCCGGAGTATCCATTAAAGTCAAAATTGGCATATTGAATTTTTCTGCCAATTTCATCAAACGAAGTGCTTTTCTATATCCTTCCGGGTTGGGCATACCAAACCTTCTATATTGTCTTTCTTTAGTATTTTTTCCTTTTTGTTGCCCAATAATCATAAAAGGGATATCATTTATTTTCCCCATTCCACCTATCATAGCTTTATCATCACCAAAACTTCGGTCACCGTGAAGTTCTATGAAAGTATTATCGGTAATTTTATATATATAATCTAATGAATAAGGGCGTGAAGGATGACGGGAAAGTTGGACTTTTTGCCAAGGAGTCAGATTAGAATAAATTTTCTTTTTTTGTTCCTCAATAGCTACTTCTATCTGTTTACATGCTTGTTTGACATCAACTCCATTTTCTTCTCCTACAAGTTTACAACTCTCTAATTGGTCTTGAAGTTCTTTGATGGGTTGTTCAAATTCTAAATATTCCATAAATGTTTTATCTGATTTGGAAAAACAAATATACTAATCCTTACTAAAAGTTTAACAGCTTAATGAAAATGATTTATTTTTGATGAAATATCATAAATTTTATGAAAACAAAAAACGTATTATTTTTTCTTTTTCTATTTTCAAGTTTGGGTTTTGCCCAAACAGAAATTTCAAACTCCAAATTTGACAAAGCCTTGGCAGATTCGCTTCAGGCAGATGTGTACGGAATGAAATCATATGTTTTTGTTGTTTTAAAAACAGGAAAAATAATGATTGATGATAAAGACAAAGTAAATGAATTGTTTAGAGGACATTTGGATAATATAAAGCGTTTAGCAAAAGAGAATAAGTTAGTTGTAGCCGGTCCTTTTGGAGAAAATGAGAACCAATACCGTGGGCTTTTTATTTTGAATGTAAAAACGATAGAAGAAGCACAAAAATTGGTGGAAACGGATCCTGCTATAAATTCAGGGTTACTTGATGTTGATTTTTATGAATGGTATGGCTCGGCGGCATTACCAATGTATTTGGAAACGGTAGAGAAGATTACCAAAGAAAATTTTTGAGTAGATGAAAGTTTTTATATCATTTCTAAGGGGAATCAATGTAAGTGGTCATAAAATAATAAAAATGGAAGCATTGCGTAAATCGTATGAAAAATTAGGGTTTACTCATGTGAAATCCTATATACAAAGTGGAAATGTAGTTTTTTGTTCAGAGAAATATAGTGGTAATAAATTAGAGAAATGTATTCAAAATCAAATTTTACATGAATTTGGTTTTGATGTGAAAGTAAAAGTGATAACGGTAGAAGAATTAGAATTAGTAATTAAAAATAATTCTTTTTTAAAAGATAACTTACTTGAGACTAAGCAACATTATTTTGCTTTTTTGAGTGAAAATCCAACAAATGAAAATTGGGAAGTCTTAAAAAATTGGGAATTAAGTGGTGAACTGATGAATTTAGGTGATAAAGTGCTTTACTTGTATTACCCAAATGGAGCAGGGAAGTCCAAACTCACAACTAATCTGATAGAAAGTAAATTGAAAGTTTCAGCTACAACTAGAAATTTAAATACTTCTCAGAAAATGTTGGCATTGGGAAAAGAAATTTAATCATCACATATTCGGAGCATTTTTACCCATCATCTGCATCATCTTTTTTCCACCGGAAGATTGCATGAATTTCATCATTTTTCCCATTTCAGAGAATTGTTTCAACAATTGGTTAACCTCCTGAATGCTTGTTCCAGAACCCGATGCAATTCGTTTTTTTCTACTTGCGTCAATTGACTGTGGATTTTGTCTCTCATAAGGTGTCATAGAACGGATAATGGCTTCAACACCTTTAAACGCATTATCATCTATTTCAACATCTTTCAATGCTTTTCCTGCACCCGGAATCATTCCCATCAAATCTTTCATGTTTCCCATGCGTTTGATTTGCTGGATTTGCTTTAAAAAGTCATCAAAGTCAAATTTATTTTTGGCAATCTTTTTGTGGAGTCGTTTAGCCTCTTCCTCATCAAATTGTTCTTGAGCTCTTTCTACCAAAGACACTACGTCACCCATCCCCAAAATTCGGTCTGCCATACGAGAAGGATAGAAAACGTCTAGTGCTTCCATTTTCTCACCGGTAGAGATAAATTTTATAGGTTTGTCAACCACAGTACGGACTGTAAGCGCAGCTCCTCCGCGTGTGTCACCGTCTAACTTTGTCAAAACCACACCATTGTAATCCAAGACATCATTAAAGGCTTTGGCGGTGTTTACTGCATCTTGTCCGGTCATGGAGTCCACAACAAACAAAGTTTCAGTAGGTTTTACTGTTTGGTGTACTTGACGTATTTCATTCATCATGGCTTCGTCAATCGCCAAACGCCCTGCTGTGTCAAGTATAATTACGTTGTGTTTTCCCTCTTTTGCTTTTTCTATTGCGTTTTGAGCAATCTGAACCGGGTTTTTATTTTCTTCTTCTGCATAAACCGGAACTCCAATTTGCTCACCCAAGACTTTTAATTGGTCAATTGCTGCCGGACGGTAAACGTCACCTGCTACCAAAAGTGGATTTTTACCTTTTTTCTTTTTCAGATAGTTTGCTAACTTTCCGGAGAAAGTTGTTTTACCGGAACCTTGTAAACCTGCAATTAATATAATGGTTGGGTTGTCAGATAAATTTAGTTCAGAGCTGTCACCACCCATCAAATCAGCCAATTCGTCATGAACTATTTTGACCATTAATTGATTGGGATTCAACGAAGTGATTACATCTTGTCCAAGTGCTTTTTCTTTTACCTTATCAGTAAAATCTTTTGCTACTTTGTAGCTTACATCGGCATCTACCAGGGCACGACGAACCTCTTTAATCGTCTCTGCAACGTTAATTTCAGTGATTTGTCCTTTTCCTTTGAGCGTATGTAATGCTTTGTCTAATTTATCCTGTAAACTCTGAAACATGTTCAATTTTTATTTTGGAATGCAAATGTACAAAATTTGAGAATGATTTTAAAGGTTTATTCCTTCTTCAAAATAGGCATTAAGTGGTTGAATGATTTTAAAATCTTGTTGTAAATTCCTTAGTAAATCTTCATCTAGAATTAATTCGGTAGGGTATTCTTTAAAATAGTAATATGATTTTTTTAGAATTAAGGGGTATTTTTCAACTATTTCAGAAAATGGCTTATTGATTCGTTTGTTTTCTTCTCCATGAATTTCTCCAAAATTATCTTTGAATTTTTTTGCTGAAATTAATTTTGTCAATCGCTCTGGTTCATTATAAATTTTTTGACGAATTTTTTGTAAAATATCAGACGAAGGCATATAAGCACCTCCGTAAAGTCGAATGCGTTCTCCTGAAAGTTCAATATAAATCCCAAAACTATTCACGCTTTTTCGACCATTAGAGGAAATTAAAGCAGATACATGAATTTTGTAAGGTGTTTTGTCTTTGCTAAACCGAATGTCTCGGTGGATACGAAATATACAATCTTTGGCCGTAATCTCATCTAACACTAAACCTTCATTTTTTAATAGACTAATGAAATCTGTTATAAATTTTTCAAAGGGTTGTTTTACAAACTTTTCATATCGTTTTTTATTCTCATGAAACCAATCTCGGTTATTGTTAGCCGGTAATTCTCTTAAAAATTGAATAGTGTCGGGAGTAAAGTAAGACATTTTTGATTTTTTATAAGTTAAATAGCTAATTCTACTAAGACCGGACAGTGATCAGATTGCTGTGCTTCGGGTAAGATAGTAGCTCGTTTCATCTTGCTTTCCAATGGTTTACTGACCATATTGTAGTCAATGCGCCAACCTTTATTATTTGCACGAGCGTTGGCTCGGTAACTCCACCAACTGTAATGATGGGGTTCTTTTACAAAATACCGAAAAGAGTCGATTAATTGACAATTTTGCATATAATCGGTTAGCCATTCTCTCTCTATGGGTAAGAATCCGGAAACGGTTTTATTTCGAACGGGATCATGAATATCAATGGCTTCATGACAAATGTTATAATCCCCAGATATGACTAAGTTTGGTAATTCTTTTTCTAGATTTTTTATATAGTGTTGAAAATCATGGCAAAACTGCATCTTGAAATCTAATCTGTCTATATTCGTTCCACTTGGAACATAAACGCTGATAACTGAAACACCATCATAATCAGCACGAATTACACGTCCTTCATCGTCTATATAGTCAATTCCAGTACCAAATTCAACGTGTTTAGGTTCTTCTTTGCTTAAAATAGCAACACCACTATATCCTTTTTTTTGTGCAGGATACCAATAGGAATGATACCCAATTTCTTTTAGTGAATTAATCTCTTCTTGAATCTGTTCTTCAGTTGCTTTTATTTCTTGTAAACAAAGAACGTCGGGCTGAGCTGCCTTTATCCAATCAAGTAATCCTTTTCGTACAGCAGCACGAATCCCATTTACATTATAACTAATAATTTTCATAGGGAGCGAAGTTAAGTAAAAAGTAGTTAAACGTTTATTTAGAAATTCGTAAACTAACGCCTAAATTTAGAAATATACCTGATTTGAAATGATTGTCTTTGGAAAAATCTACAGCATCAAAATTGGCATCTAGAAATTCATAATCACCCGGTAAGGCATACCCGATTTTTGTATTGACCCAAAATACATCTGCAAAATTGTAACTAAATGTTGGTGAAATAGTAATGTTTCGTGTTCGTAAATAATTTGGAGTATCAGTAGTGATAATGCTCTCAGTATGAAAAATAGAAGCATCTAGATTATAGGCCAATCCGTATTCTACTCTAGGGTTTGGAGTCATCAATACATAAGCAAAGCTCGGAAGAATAGCATAGGCACGCATCCATGAGTTTTTGTATTTCAGATAACCTAGAGGTAAAATGGAATTTCGGTTTAAATCATTATTGTAACTCACTCCAATACCAAAAGATAGATTTTTGATACTAGCTGACTTTCGAATTAGTAACATATAAGCACTTGGAAATAAATCTTTTGAGCCAAATTTTTCTTCAAAATCTGTTCGAGCATTCATTCGGGGAGACAAAATGCCTTCAAAGTTAGGTCCAAACAAATACCGAAAGATGATTCCTACTCGAAAATCATGTAATTGATCGGGGAAATAGAATAATTCATTATTGTCATAGTCATAATTGGCATATTTATAATTTACAACGGTATAGAACTCTACACGACGACCAAGTTTAGCCGTAGGAAGAATGGCATTTGCTTCTACTTGGCTGTAATCTGCTTTTCCGTCAAAATTTTGCATTTCCCTTCCGGGAAAGTAGTTATAATTTACATAAAATGAATCATTGTTGGTTTGAGCAATTAATGAAAGAAAGAAGAGATTGAAACAAAGTAAGAATAGCGTTCTTTTCATAATTTTGGATGGTTTGCACTTACGAATCTAAGAAAAAAATGGGATTACTACTCTGACATATTTGCAAAATAGGAGTGGAAAGAGAATCTAAAACAAAGATATCTGTAAATTGAGCAAATTTATCACTCAATCGTTTTCTTGTTGATTCTATGTAATCGAATAGTTTTTATCATCTTCTATGTAATAAACACTACGCTCTATCAATGGTGCCAGATAAGTGAGTTTTAAAATTATAAACAACTGTAAATCAGTAAGTATGGATATGTACTCTGCTGTGAGATTGATAGCAACTAATTCTATATTACTCAACTTGGGAGTCCTGATTTGAGGGTAGGTTAATATCACTAGAAGTATTTTGTGAATTATTCAAAATAATTTTATAAATTTCGACAAGATTCTTCATGTTATATAACTGATTGAAATGTAATTAAATACATGGTTTGCTAATCACTTGAATAATCTTTTTACTAAATGCACAACGGAGATTTAATAGAAATATCAACAATTTAAAAGTTAGTATTATTTAAAATGTACAACGAGTCTAGATTTGTATAAGAAAAGTGAATTTAATTTGAAAAAAATACTCTTACTTTCAGACACTCATGGGTATATAGATGAGCGAATTTTACATTATGCTAGTGAAGTAGATGAAGTTTGGCATGCCGGAGATATTGGGGATTTAAAGGTAACAGATGATTTGCAAAAAATATCTAGATTACGGGCGGTTTATGGGAATATAGATAATGCCGAAACTAGAAAAGAATTTCCACTCAATCATCATTTTGAACTAGAAGGAGTGCGTGTTTGGATAACTCATATAGGTGGTTATCCCAATAAATATAGTCCAGCAGTACGTACTGAAATTTATAAAAATCTACCGGATTTGTTTATCAGTGGACATTCGCATATTTTAAAAGTTATGCCGGACAAGAAATTAAATTTAATTCACATGAATCCCGGAGCTTGTGGGATTTATGGATTTCATCAAGTACGGACGATGCTTCGATTTCAATTAAATAATGGAAAGATTGAAAATCTAGAAGTAATAGAACTTGGTAAACGAGTGTGAAATCACTTTATGAAAAGTAAATAAAAAGTACAGAAAAATAAAACTACTTGCTGACTGTTTCCTATCTTTAATTCATAAAAAAATAATGAGATGCAGAAAAGACAATTAGGAAATACGGAATTAAAGGTTGCTCCCATAACTTTCGGAGGAAATGTATTTGGTTGGACATTAGACCAAGATAAATCATTTGAAATTATAGATGCGTTTGTTGATGCCGGATTTAACTTCATTGACACAGCTAATAATTATTCTTATTGGGTAAAAGGAAATGATGGAGGAGAGTCAGAGCGAATTATAGGAAATTGGGTAAAAAAGAGAAGAATTAGAGATAAGGTAGTCATTGCAACCAAAGTAGGAGGAAGGGGTAAAACGTTGGATAAGCCCAATACGTCAAAGAAACATATAATACAAGAAGTAGATAACTCTCTACTACGACTGAAAACAGACTATATTGATTTGTATCAAATTCATTATGACGATGAAATTACACCAATAGAAGAAACACTGTCTGCTTTTCAAGACTTGATTCAAGAGGGAAAAATCCGATGGATAGGAATTTCCAATATTTCTTCAAAAAGGTTGGTGGAATCGATGGAAATTGCAGATAAGTATAACTTACCTAAATACCAAACTCTTCAACCGGAATATAATTTGTATACTCGAAAAAATTATGAATTAAATTTAGAACCTTTGGCATTGAAGTACAATTTGAGTGTACTGAATTATTACGCATTAGCCAGTGGATTTTTGACAGGAAAATACAAAACAAAAGATAATTTGGCACAAAGTCCTAGAGGAAAAGATGTAGAGAAATTTTTAGATGAAAGAGGATTGAGGATTCTACAAGTTTTAGATAAAATTTCAGCAGAATACAAAACAACTCCAGCTGTGATTGCTTTGGCTTGGTTGCTCCATAGACCATCTATCACAGCGCCCATTGCAAGTGCAACTAGTCTGAGTCAATTGGAAGCAATTGTTCAAGCACCACATATTAAACTAAATGATTCAGCAATCATAAGACTAAATGAAGCAAGTAACGAATATTTAAGGTTATAAGTATTCAGGAACAATAACTCCCCAGTGGCAACCTCCTGTTTTCATTCTGTGTATTACCAAATCCATACAAATTTTATGTAGTAGTAATATAGAAATAGAATAGAAGATAGTATCTCGTAAAGT
>JBKEAG010000043.1:0-1833 GCA_047972025.1 Moheibacter sp. | reverse complement strand
TATTTTTTTGCCGAATTTCATCATTATCATTAAAATAATTAGCTTTGTGCAAACAAACAAAACAAAAATATGGCTGACTACAAATTAATACTACCAGCAATGGGAGAAGGAGTGATGGAAGCCACCGTCATAAATTGGATAAAAAATATTGGAGATACCATTGAAGAAGATGAGTCAGTAGTAGAAATTGCTACAGATAAAGTTGATTCAGATGTTCCCTCTCCGGTTGCAGGAAAACTAAAAGAGATTTTGATAGGTGTAGATGGAATTGCAAAAATTGGTGAGGCTATTGCTATACTAGAAATTGAGGGAGAGGCTCCTATATCAGAAGAGATATCGGTTCAACAAGAGTTGACACCGGAATCAGAAGTTATTACTGAATTGGAAAAACCTTTACAAGGTACGGTGGTTGATATATCAAGTTTAGATAAATTTTATTCACCCTTGGTGAAGTCTATAGCACAAGCAGAAAATATTTCAGTTGTTGAATTAGATCAGATTAAAGGAAGTGGATTAGAAGGGCGTGTAACTAAAGAAGATATCTTACAATTTATAGAAAATAAAAAAGTTGGAAAAAATGTAGCTTCGGTAGAGACTTCAAATTCTTCTATTTCTCAGCCACCTCAACCGCAAGTAGTGAGTCAAGCACTATCTGGAGGTGATGAAATAATTGAGATGGATCGTATGCGTAAAATTATTGCACAAAATATGGTTGATGCAAAGCGTATTGCGCCACATGTAACCTCATTTATTGAAGCGGATGTTACTAATATTGTACTTTGGAGAAATAAAAATAAAGCAGAGTTTCAGAAGAAAAATGGTGAAAAAATTACATTTATGCCAATTTTTATAGAAGCTATTGCTAAAGCTATTAAAGATTTTCCGATGATTAATGTTTCGGTAAATGGAGACCAAATTATCAAAAAGAAAAATATAAATATAGGGATGGCAGCAGCTCTACCAAGTGGGAATTTAATTGTTCCGGTCATTAAAAATGCAGATCAATATAGTTTAGCCGGATTGGCAACTCAAGTAAATGATTTAGCAAATCGAGCACGCCAAAATAAATTGAAACCAAATGAAATTCAGGGTGGAACTTATACCATTACTAATATTGGGAGTTTTGGGAATACACTAGGAACTCCTATCATTCCACAACCGCAAGTAGCAATTTTGGCAGTGGGAGCTATTATCAAAAAACCGGCAGTAGTAGAAACTCCACAGGGAGATGTTATTGCGATTCGTCATAAAATGTATTTATCACACGCCTATGACCATAGAGTAGTAGATGGTGCTTTAGGAGGAATGTTTGTACAAAGAGTTGCCCAATATTTAGAGACATTTGATATAAATATGCCGATTTAAGTAATTAAAATAAAAAACTAAAAATAGAGAAGTCAACTTTTTTGTGAGTTGGCTTCTTTTTGGTTTCATTCTAGAAAAATTTAATGGTGTTTAAAGTTGGAGATAAGGTAAAAGTAATTGACGATAATCAGAAAGGAAGCGTCATTCAAATCCAAAATAAACAGATTGTAGTCTTAACAGAAGATGGTTTTGAAGAAATATATTTTGCAAAAGAATTAATTTATGATCAAAAATTTGAAATTGATACATTTGAATTAGTATCTGAGCCTATTCCAATTAAAAAACAGTCTCAAACCCCCTCTAATCTTCCCAAAGAAATTGATTTACATATAGGGCAATTAGTAGGCTCGTTTCGTCATTTGTCAAATTTTGAAATGTTACAAATTCAACTTCAAAAAGTAAAAGATGAAATAGAAAAAGCCTATAAAGAAAAACAAAGTCGATTGATTTTTATTCACGGGCATGGCT
>JBKEAG010000029.1:0-3170 GCA_047972025.1 Moheibacter sp. | reverse complement strand
GAACTCTTTACGGCTCTTTCGCCCATGGCATCGTAGGTATAGAAACTAATCTTCCCGTCTATGTTGGCTGCCGTCAAACGGTTTTCTTCGTCCCACAAATACTGCGTAAAAGATTCGGCTTAGTTTTGGTAAACCGTATTTCCATTGGCATCGTATAAAAATTCCGTTTCGGTTACCGGACTCGCTGTGGTGGTTCCGTCCCGTTTGATTTGTTTCACCCCATGGTAAGGTCCCTGCGAAGTATTGTAACCATAGTCCAACGTATAATTGGTAGCCTGTGAAAATTCTCCGTTGTGTTTGTGGTACAGCACCTTTTTGGTGATTTGGTGCGCCTGTCCGTATTCCATAAGCAAGGCATAATCTGCGGCATTCTGATTGCCGGTGTACGTTCCGCGTGCCTCCTTAAGACGGTAGAACCCGTCGTATTGGTAATCATGCGTTACCGGACCCCCGAGCATACCCGGACTTTGCAGGCTTTGAGTTATTAATCGCATTTCTAAAATACTGGAACATATTGGCCAAGAATTGGCTTTTACTTAAATCTTTTTGGTAACGGTCTTTTCGTGGGCTGTGTCCGCCTTTGGTGGATTCTTGATGTCCTAAAATTTGTTTGGCTTTGTTAATAGCTTCTGCTTTGGTGCAGTTTTCTTTATGAAGTATAAAATCTATCACGTCCATACTTTTGCCGTGCGTTTTGCAATTGGAACTAAAGCAGTAAGCTGTTTGGGTTTTGTAATACACTTGGAAGCTCGGTGTCTTATCTTGATGAAAAGGACAGTTTAAACGATTGCTTTTGTCTGTTTTTAATTCGTAATAATGTAGCACCTGTGCCATTGTGAGCTTCTGTTTTATCTCTGATATTTCCATCTTGAAATTATTTTTAGACAATTTGACTATTGAAAATTTACATATTAAATTCCATATTGACAATTATAAATGTTCGTATCGTTGATAATATTGCTTAAAATATACGTTTTGACTATCTTTGCTATATCATTAATAAAGTACAGATATGGACTTAGCACAGAATTTAAAGGCTTTAAGAGAGCAAAAAGGACTTTTACAAAAGGAAGTAGCCAATGCAGTAGATGTGCATCCGTCTAACTACTCAAAAATGGAAAAGGGTGAAAGAGATGTGTCTATTGAAGTAGCCGACAAGCTCGCCAAGTTCTACGGTGTTACTCTTGATGAGCTCGTGCATATGAACGGTAAAGTACCCCAAGATGTAACCATTGTAGATAAATCTACCAATGAACGCCTAAAATTAATTGCCCAACTGGATGAAGAAGATAAAAACGCTATCTTCCGTATTATTGATGGAATGCTTACCAAAAGTAAGTTCAAAGATTTCTTTAATAAGAATGTGGCTATGCTATAACAAAAAAGCCACCCGAGTGGATGGCTTAAATTTTTATTGACTTAGTATTTTAGATATTTCTTTCGATTTTTTCTTGCTAATTACAAAAGTTCTACTGTCTATCTTAAAATATTTAAATGTTTCAGAAAAGTAAATATTATATGTATCATTATTTGAGGAATTGTAAAAAACTACTTCTGTTTTAGGTATAAACTTTGCAATTACCACTTTGGAACATTGCATCAATTCAATTAATTTTTCATATTCATCAACTGATTTATAATTATCTTCTTTAAATAAAGATACTTCTGCTTTGCTTATTCCAGTAAGATTATAAAAATCTTTAAACCTCTTTTTATTACTTTCTGAAGTTTGACTAAACACATTCAAAGATATAAGACTTACAATCAAATATATACTGTATTTTAATACTCTATTAGTTTCCACCTTTCATAGTTTCTTTAAATTTATTATCTACACCTGTTCCAGGGTCTTTTAATACCTCTGTACTTATTCCTTTCTTTTCCGATGCTTTTTGAGTATCCTTCCATAGTTGATTTGGCGTAATGGATTTAATTGGTCCCAACATACTTTCTCTACCAACCTTTTTACCAAATATTGCTTTTAAGCCATCACTTGAAAAACTTGAACAGTTATACCAAGCCCCATTATAATCTGTTTTTTTCTCGTTTGCCTTTTCAAGACGTCCTTTTACAGCCATATCTTGCTCGTAAGAGGTCGATAATTTTAATACTCCATCAGGTGCTACTTTTTCATACGGACTAACTGTTGAGCCGTCAGTAAAACCTCCTTCTGAACTAATTGTGGTAATAGGTCTATCAGCTTCCACAGAAGTAATCGCTCCTTTTAAATCAAAATTAACACCATCACCCCCTGGCCAATTTTCATAAAGGGTATATGTTCCATCCTTTTCATAGGATATATCATATACTTGATTTCCGTCATTGTCTAAAACTGCATTTCCGTTATTATCCATTCTTGCAGTTTGTACCTCCTTATAATTTGAGACTGCGATACCTGCGTGACCAACTCCATTATCTCCAGTTCCTGTAGTCCATATGACAAGAATAATATCCCTACCATCAGGGTCTATTGCATTAATCGGATTATTAGCAACATAAGCGTACGGTGAGATACTTGGATATTTCTCCGCCAACGGATCAACACTTAACCACCACTGCACAACTTTTTCCTCGCGCGAGAGCTTGGGTTTGCGTGTGCGTAGCACTTGCATTTGTGGTCGATATGTGAGTTTTAAGCATCCCATTTTTCAGAACTATAAAGATAGACTTTTTTTTTTCAATTGAAAGAAAAAAATGTTGATGCTGTTGATGGAATGTTGAACTGGAGATAAATCCGTGTGGGCATTGAGCGTTGGCGATTTATCCCATTTCAACATTTTTCTGTGTACTCAAAAAACCAAATCCCTTTTTTGGGATGATACCGCTTTTCGGGTGGGAAGCGTTGGTAAAAAGTTGTTACAGGCGGTTTTGCTGTGGCTATTTGGGCTTGTCCCCTTGAACATAAAATGAATTATGGGACTAAAACCCAACCGCACAAAGCCTAAGCCGTTTTTGTACCATAACAGAAGCGACATTATGTTAAATAGCTTACCCCATTTTTTTTCTGGCGTAAACTGAAGCGGTGGTGGCGGTTGGAGCGTAAGTGTCTTTTTGTTGCTGTGTTTGCGTTGGGTGCAGCTCTTTATTTTTTTGTCATTAAATGACCTTTATTTATCCTTTTTTCAACTGAACTTTTAAATAACTGGGTGTCGAGCCTCTCGACAAAAAAT
>JBKEAG010000201.1:0-8545 GCA_047972025.1 Moheibacter sp. | reverse complement strand
CATTTATATAGAAAATAACGACCGTATGGTAACGGTTTCTGGTGACTATCTTTGGTTGGCAATGGTTGATTTACTTATTGACTATGGTTATGCGTTTGAAATTGACTGGAAAGAGTATTTTGATATTGCACAAGATTTGACTCAAAAACTAATCAATAAAATCAATTTAGGCTATCATTTTAAAAATGACATAGTTGATGATTTAGATGCCGAAGAATTTTTCCCGTTAATGGATAAAGAAATAAAAGAAAATACAGCATTTCAGTTGTGTAACTTAGACATAGATAGTGATAGTTATGTTACGACATTAGTTGCAAAGGATAATTTCGAAAGACTCAAGCAAATTGACAATAGAATAAAACCGTATTGATCAAACCGCCTTCGGGCGGTTTTTGCGTTCTTTGACTTCATGGAAATAAATTGACAACGCTGCCGATTTAGGTAATATGCAGATAACCTAAGTTGAGATGCCATTCTCATCCTTAAAAAATTTCAAAACAAAAACCAATGCCAATAGTAGTTAGGAAGAAACCTTTAAAAAACGCTGTAAACTCATCGCCCAGTTCGTGAATTGGTGACGAAACAAAATATTAAACTCACCGAAAGAGCCGTATCGGCTTTAAGGGTATAATTGATAAAATTCGACGTGGCGTCACCCAATATTTACTTGCAAATTTTATGTAAATAAAAAAGAGTTACATTTAAATTTCGATGTAACTCTTTGATTTCTATTGTGATCGCGATAGGATTCGAACCTATGACCGTCTGCTTAGAAGGCAGATGCTCTATCCAGCTGAGCTACGCGACCTACTTATAAATTAAAATCTCAAAACTTCTTTCACAACATTAGTTACTTGAAATTTTGAGATTTAAAAGTCGGGGTGGCAGGATTCGAACCTGCGACCTCCTGGTCCCAAACCAGGCGCGATGACCGGGCTACGCTACACCCCGAGTTATTTCAAGTTGCGGAGAGACAGGGACTCGAACCCTGGCGACACTTTCGCGTCGACAGATTAGCAATCTGCTCCGTTACCACTCCGGCACCTCTCCAACTATGTCTCTATCTTTATATTGAAACAAAGCGGACGCAAAAGTAATCCCATTCTTTTGTATATGCAAGAACTTTCTAAACTTTTTTTTATTTTTTTATACTATATCATTTTAACTATTTTTGTGCCAATATTCTAAATCAGTCCAAAAAGTGAAAAATATTTCAGTAATCAACCTATTTATTGCCGCCTTTTTTACCGTTTTTTTGACCTCATGCGCTACTCAATCTCCAAAAATTGTTAAACAAGTAGTACGGGACACTGTCATTATAAATAAAACTACAGATAAATTTGAATCGGCACGTATTGCTAAACTAGCAAAATATAAGATGTCCACTTCTCATTATCCGGCAGTTGGGCAAGACCAAAGAGTACGTTTTCTGATCCTTCATTATACAGCGTTGGATAATGATGCTTCTCTTCGTGTACTTACACAACAACAAGTAAGTTCACACTATTTAGTACCAGATGATTTTTCAGACTCAATTTATATATTGGTAGATGAGACAAAACGTGCGTGGCATGCTGGTAGAAGCTATTGGAAAGGAATTAATAATGTTAACTTTTCGTCCATTGGAATTGAAATTGTAAACCAAGGGTACTCTACTTCTTCTGAGACTACTGATGGACGTTATTTTTATGATTTCCCAAGTAAACAAATTGATAAAGTAGCTGAGTTAGCAAAAGATATTATCAATCGTTATGAAATTGACCCAGTCAATGTATTAGCACATTCTGATGTTGCACCTCAACGCAAACATGATCCGGGTCCTAAATTCCCATGGAAAAGACTTTACGACAAATACGGAATCGGAGCATGGTATGAAGATGTACATAAACAAATGTATTTACCACAATTTCCATATGGACAAACTAGTAGTTATTCTTTCATCTATTCCGTTCAAGAGGATTTGGAAAAATATGGATATGAAATTTCAAAAACCGGCAATTGGGATGAACAAACTACAAAAGTAATCACTGCTTTCCAATACCACTTTCGTCCGGAAAAATATGATGGTTTCATGGATGCTGAAACATGGGCAATCTTAAAAGCCTTGATTTTAAAATACCGTAATTAATTTATTATGAAAAAGTTTGGTTATTTACTCCTCATTATAAGTTTAGTTTCTACTATTAACGCACAGAAGTTTGAGAAATTCACTCCACAGGAAAAAGATTTAATCCAAACAAATTCATCTGAAATGATGCGGGTTTTGAATTTAAAAAATGCTGAAGACATAGCTGTTTTAAAAAATAAATCTACTGAAATAAATCCTAACAATAAACTCACAAAACTACTAGCCAAACGGATGTTACTTTCTGTAAACGACCCTGATAATAAAGGAGTTGGCATTGCTGCTCCACAAGTGGGGATAAACCGAAGAATGATTGTAGTAAAAAGATTTGACAAAACTGATAATCCTTTTGAAGTTTTTGTAAATCCTACAATTACATGGCAGTCAAAACTATTACAAAAAGGCTTAGAGGGTGATTTATCATTTGATAGTAATGGATTGGTGATGCGAAATTATGCTATCCAAATAGAGTATCAAGATTTAAACGGGAACAGCAAAACTGAATCTATGGAAGGGTTTACAGCCGTAATTTTCCAACATGAACGAGACCATCTAGACGGTATTTTACTAACTGATAGGCTAAAAGAGCAGGAAAACATAGCTTATGATTCCGCAGGAAAAAGTTCACTATTGTATTTTCATTCAAACTAAATAAAGACATTGATTCACTCTAATTTTCATTAAAATAAAAATCATTGCACAATGAAAAACACTCTACTCCTTCTTCTCTTTTTATTCATGAGTATTTTTGTTAAATCTCAAATTACTTATGACACAATTGAACGATTTTCTGACCACGCTGCCCTACCCTATTATAGTTATGGAAAGGGACTGGGTATGACTTCACCTGATAGTATTTTTAAATTAAACATTCGGTTTCGGATGCAAAACAGAGTAAGTTATTATGATAACGAAGGTGAAGATCCGGCAATTGATGCTCAAATACGGCGACTACGGCTACGTTTTGATGGTTATGTAGGTAATCCAAAGTTTCTATACTCCCTCCAACTTTCCTTTGCTCCTGATGATGTTGGGGAAATTCATGATAGTGATAAAATTAATATAATTCGGGATGCTGTTGTTGTTTATCAACCCAATGAACACTGGGATTTCACCTTTGGGCAGACCAAACTTCCCGGAAACCGTGAGCGACTAAACTCCTCCGGAGCACTGCAACTAACAGACCGTTCTATCAATAATGCTCGGTTTAATATAGACCGAGATTTTGGATTACAAATTCATAATAGTAATGAGTTTGATGATAAATTTTCTTATAACTTCCGAACAGCAATAAGTATGGGAGAGGGAAGAAATTGGACGGACAATAATGATACGGGACTAGCCTATACCGGAAAAGTAGAACTTTACCCTATGGGAATGTTTAGAAAAACCGGTGCTTACTTTGAGGGAGATTTGATGAGAGAGTCTAAACCTAAATTGATGGTATCCGGTGCTTATCACCAAAATAATCAGGCGAAAAGACAGCGTGGACAAACCGGAAGTGAACTGTTTGGCTCTCGTACTTTGCGCTCCGTATTTGGAGATGTTATTTTTAAATACAACGGTTGGGCATTGATGTCTTCCTATATGAGTCGTTCGGCAAAAAATCCAATTACCGTAAATCCTGAAGATGAGAATGATATTCGCTATGCTTTTGTAGGAAAAGGTTTGGACTTTCAGGGGAGTTATTTGTTTCGAAATAATTATGAAATCATCGGACGTTTTTCTAACCAGTGGGTAGATGATAAAATTCGTCCGTATGAACCCAATCGTCAGCAATTTTCACTAGGGCTCACAAAATACATTTGGGAACATGCTTTTAAATTACAAGCTGAGGCTACTTACGAAACACAAGATTTTTTATACTCAGAAGATAGAAATAATTGGTATTTGAGGTTCCAAGTTGAAATTGGCATCTAAATTCAAAGTTAATTTAAGTTTATAAGGAATTTTGGCTGATATAGGTTTGAAACGCTTCTTTGTATTGATCTGTTACGGTAATTCGTCTGTCTCTTATTAGCACTTGATTTCGCTCAATTTCATTTATTTTATCTAGAGCTATAATGTATGATTTATGAATACGCATGAACTGAGATGATGGTAATTCTTCTGTTAATTTTTTGAGACTCATCAGCGTCAAAATTGCTTTGGAATTACCTTTCAGCCAAATTTTCACATAATCTTTTAATCCTTCTATTAATTCAACTTCATTTAGATCAATCTTAATTTGTTTATAATCTGATTTGACAAATAGAAAATTCTTTTCCGGTAGTTTTTCAGTACTTTGGCTATCCTTTAAATCTATCCACTCTTTGGCTTTTAGTGCTGCTTTTAGAAACTCTTCATAATTAAACGGTTTCAGCAAATAGTCCAGCGCATCTACTTTGAACCCTTCTAACGCATATTGGTCAAAAGCTGTCGTAAAAATGACTTTTGTTGATTTTGGAATGACACGTGATAATTCAATTCCCGACAAATCCGGCATCTGAATATCTGAAAACACGACATCTACCGAATAGTCATTCAAGTATTCTACTGCCTTAATCCCATTTGAAAACTTTTCTTTTAACTCCAAAAATGGAGTTTGGTTTACGTATTTTTCTACCAATGCCAATGCTATTGGCTCGTCATCAACTATAATGCAGGAAACTTTTTCTTTTGTCATACATCAAAAATAGAAAAAAGGATATTCATTATGTGTAAAAGTTAAGAGGTTATTTTTTACTGTTTTTGAATATCCTTATTTAAAAAATAATTTATACCCGAGGTCTAAATTCCTAGTGTTGATTTTAGTGCAAGTAGTTCAGTCAATGTCAAACCACTGTCATTATTGGTATCTATACTTGTAAAGTTTTCCAATAATTGCCCACTTACTTCACTTCTGCTCAACTTCCCATCACCATTGGTATCCAATGAATTATAGGTTTGAATCGCTGTCAACAAATAATTCCCTGAGCTACCGGATGCTGATGCACATGACGAAATGGTAACTCCGGTAACAATTGCCATGCTTAGAAATACTTTTTTCATTTCACTTTGTTATTTTGATTTGTTTCTATCTCCCTTTTTATGATTTTTACGTCTTTCTTCCTTTAACGTTTGGAACTTTTCATACTGAGCATCTGTTAAAATTGCTTTTAACTCTTCATCATGTTTCGCTCGTTTCGACTTCATGTCTTCACTTGATTTCATATCTTTCGGAGGACGTTTATCTTTGGGACGTTCACCTTTTTTCATTCTTTCTTCTCTTTCCACTTCATGTTTTTCAAAAAGAGTTGTTAGCTCTTTCTTTTGTTTGTTGTTCAAATTCAATTCAGAGGCCATCATTTCTACTCGTTCTTCTACGGTAGGTTTTTGAGGTCTGTCACCATTTTCTGCTTTTGTTTGGGCGAAACTTGTCATACCAACAAGTAAAATTGCCATAATCATCATTTTTTTCATTTCAAATTAATTTAATATTTAAGGTTTATTGATTTCGATTGTTAATTCTACAATAAACAATCCTTCTTTTTCTTCTATTTTTAATTTATGGGAATCTATATATAAGAGCTCTAGGCGTTTTCTTAAATTTTCTAATCCAATACCCGAACCACTTCTATCTTTCTGTGTTTTGGGAAAACTTTTATTTTTTGATAAGAAGTTAATTTTATTTTCTTCTACACTGAGTGAAAAATATATATCTGACTGTTCGGTTGAGGAAACACCGTGTTTGAAAGCATTTTCGATCAGTGAGACAAACAATAAAGGAGCTACTTTTAACTGTGGTGGGATTTCAGAGAATTGCTTTTCTACTTTCACATTTTCTGAGGAACGCAATCGCATCAATTCTATATAATTCTCCAAAAACTCAACTTCTCTTCTCAGTTCTATTTTTTCCGTATTCGATTCATACAAAAGATAGCGCATCAATTTCCCTAATGAATGAATTGTTTCTTTTGCCTTTTCAGGAGATAAATCCACTAACGAGTAAATATTATTTAACGAGTTAAAAAAGAAATGTGGCTGTAACTGATATTTCAAATGTTTTAACTCTGACTGGAGTTTAGATTTCTCCATTTCTTTCTTTTCTGCTTCAACTTTGAACCACCGTTCACTCACTTTCAAAACTACTGCAAATACAATGGGAATAATCAATGAAAGTGTGTCCCAATAAATAAACAATCGTTTGGGTGACGGTTTTCTCCCTTTATGGGGAGGGAAATCTTCAGGAGCGAAAAGATTCATCAACAAAAACTCTTTCACTCCTATCAGTAACACAATCAGTGCTATATTGATTCCCACATAGTAGAATATTTTCTTATTTAAAAAGAATTTTTCTACTAGATATAGATAATTGATATAAAAAATAATCGCATATAAAAACAACGGAATCCATGTACGTTGAAACGTTCTTCCAAACTCAGGTGTTTCATAACCGGATGAAAGTATAAAAGGCATGGAAAACAATACTCCCCAAACTAGAAGATGTATAGTACCTATCGTTATTTTATTTTTATCGTTCATTTTAATTTTTGATTGTAATCTACAAATGAATTTTGTTTTACAGTACAAACATCTGATGAATTTCTTTTTAGACAAAACAGTATAGACAAAACACAATCAAAAAAAGATAAAAGCATCCTTTTTATCGATGAAAATATAGTCCACCAAAATACCTGTTGAAGTAAATCCCTGACATTATCTATCTCTATATTTAAAGTAAATTTCATTCAATTTATGTCAATATGTCATTTCAGTATGACATTTTTTTTCATTTCATCCGTTGGCACATTCCTTGACTTATAGAGAGCAAACTAATTTAAAAAACAAAATAATAGATATGAGTAAAATAATTGGAATTGACTTAGGTACGACAAACTCCTGTGTTGCTGTAATGGAAGGTAGCGAACCAACCGTAATCCCAAACGCAGAAGGTAAAAGAACAACACCATCTATCGTTGCATTTGTTGAAGGTGGCGAAAGAAAAGTAGGTGACTCAGCAAAAAGACAAGCCGTAACAAATCCTCAAAAAACGATTTATTCAATTAAACGTTTTATGGGAACTAAATATTCTGAAGATTCAAAAGAAATTGAAAACTCACCCTATAAAGTTGTAAAGGGTGACAATGATACTCCAAGAGTAGAAATTGATGGTAGAACTTATACTCCACAAGAAATTTCTGCAATGGTTCTTCAAAAAATGAAAAAGACAGCAGAAGACTATTTAGGGCATGAAGTAACACAAGCAGTTATTACTGTTCCTGCTTACTTTAATGATGCACAACGCCAAGCTACAAAAGAAGCTGGTGAAATTGCCGGACTAAAAGTAGAACGTATCATAAACGAACCTACTGCTGCTGCATTGGCTTACGGTATGGACAAAGCTACCGGAGACAAGAAAATTGCCGTTTATGACTTAGGTGGAGGTACTTTTGATATTTCTATCCTAGAGTTAGGAGATGGTGTATTTGAAGTACTATCTACAAACGGTGACACCCATTTAGGAGGAGATGATTTTGATAATGTAATCATCAACTGGTTAGCTGATGAATTTAAAAATGCAGAAAGTGTCGATTTGAAAAAAGATCCAATGGCTTTACAGCGTTTGAAAGAAGCTGCTGAAAAAGCTAAAATTGAATTATCTTCTTCTGCACAAACTGAAATCAACTTACCTTATATCACAGCTAATGAATCCGGTCCTAAACACTTGGTAAAGACATTGACTCGTGCCAAATTCGAACAGTTGAGCGATGACTTGGTTCGTCGTTCTATGGAGCCATGTAAAAAAGCATTGAGTGATGCTGGACTTTCTGCTTCTGATATTGATGATGTAATTTTGGTTGGAGGTTCTACCCGAATCCCAAGAATTCAAGAAGAAGTTGAAAAATTCTTTGGAAAAACACCATCTAAAGGAGTTAATCCTGATGAAGTTGTAGCGATTGGAGCTGCAATTCAAGGAGGGGTTTTAACTGGTGATGTAAAAGATGTGTTGTTACTTGACGTTACACCACTTTCATTGGGAATCGAAACTCTAGGAAGTGTTTTCACTAAGTTAATTGAGGCAAATACAACTATTCCTACAAAAAAATCAGAAACTTTCTCCACAGCAGCGGACAATCAACCAGCTGTAACAATTCGAGTTGGTCAAGGAGAACGCTCTATGTTTAACGACAATAAGGAAATCGGACGATTTGACTTAATTGATATCCCACCTGCTCCACGTGGTGTTCCACAAATTGAAGTAACTTTTGACATTGATGCTAATGGTATTTTGAGTGTTTCTGCTAAAGATAAAGGAACAGGAAAAGAACAAACCATCAAAATTGAGGCTTCTTCAGGACTAAGCGATGAGGACATTGAACGAATGAAAAAAGAAGCAGAAGAAAATGCCTCAAAAGATGCTGAAGCAAAAGAGAAGATTGAAAAAATCAATGGTGCAGA
>JBKEAG010000183.1:0-2889 GCA_047972025.1 Moheibacter sp. | reverse complement strand
ATCACTTAGCCAGTTAACGATATGATTAACGATTTTTTCCGTCTGCATTATATGTTTAAATTTGTTGCTTAATTTTTATCAAATATAATGAAAACTCTAAAGTTGCTTACAGTACTTTTTTGTGTAACTCTTCTTTCCTGTGGAAAAGAAAACCGTTGGGAGATAGAACTTCCTGAAGAAAAAGTAGAATTAAAATTTACAGATATAAGCAAAGATTTTTTTGATCAAAACATTCCTTTGACAAAGTTAAAATCAAGCTATCCTTTCTTTTTTGATGATTCTAAAGATGAAATTTGGGAAGAGCAAAGAAAAGACACCTTAGAAAACACCATTTATGATTCTATAAACAAAGTATTTGCAAAAGCTAGTTATAAAGAAGAACTCCAAAAACTTTTCAGTTATTACAAATATTATTTTCCAAACGAAGTATTACCCGATATTTATACCTACTCATCCGGATTACAGAGAATACATAGTCCGGTAATCTTCAGTCGCAAAGAGAGAGGACTGTTTATAGCGATGGATGGATTTTTCGGAACTAACTCACAGTGGTATCAGCAAGAACGTGTATTTCCTTATTTAGCAGATAATATGAACCCACAAAATATTGCGCCAAAAGTTGTGGAAGCAATTGGACTTGAAATTGTGCCGTTTAACCCAAGACAGCAATCCTTTATTGATATTATGGTAGATGAGGGGAAAAAACTAATTTTAGCAGATGCATTATTACCTGAAACTTCAGATGCATTAAAAATTGGTTACTCACCAAAACATTTGCAATGGGCAATTGCCAATGAAGGTGATATTTGGAATTACTTTGTAGAACAAAATATGGTGTTTGATACGGATAAATCGTATCGTGAAAGATTCATTAATCCGGCACCATTCTCTAAATTTTTAAATGAAATTGAAACTGACTCACCAGGTCGAATTGGAACATGGGTTGGGTGGCAGATTTGTCGGAAATATTTAGATGAAAACCCTGACGTAACATTAGAACAATTTATAAATGAAGATACCCAACTAATTTTCAAAGAATCAAAGTACAAACCAAAAAAAGGAGAGGGAAATTATGCTCAAACCAAACAGTCGTCAAACGATGAAGTAAAGAAATATGATAATTAAAATATAACTAAGGATAGTTTAGTTAAAAAAATAATAAAAAATGAAAAAAACACAGATAGTAGTAGATATAGAATTGGATGATAACCATGTTCCGGAAAAAATGAGTTGGACTGCCAAAGATGGTGGAATCAATGATACAGAAACCAAAGCAGTAATGGTTTCAGTTTGGGATGATAAAGACAAAGAGGCATTGCGGATAGACCTTTGGACAAAAGAAATGCCGATGGATGATATGAAACGGTTTTACCATCAAATTTTTATTTCTATGGCAAACTCCTATCAACGTGCTACTAATGAAGACGAAGTTGCAGATTATATTGTGGAGTTTGCAGAAAACTTTGCCCATCAAGCAGGAATTAAGGGAGATAAATAAAAAAAACGACAAGTTTTTTCTTGTCGTTTTTTAGACTAAATTATTCTGTTAAATAAGTCCAGAAAGTTCAAATGCACGAATCATTCTTGGTACACCCAGTCCACCACCGGAACGGGGAAAGAAATCATAGGATAGGAAGTCTTCTAATTCATCTTCTACACGGTTTTTTCCGAATAATTCAAATAGCTTTTCAGCGTATTTTCCATTTTCGATTGAATAAAAAGAAGTTCGTTGTTCATTGGCATCACAACTTCTTTCAGCAGAGCCAATTGTTTCAATTCCGTGCATTAGGACATCAACCTTATTAGACGTTTTGCCATTTCGTTTCATATTCCAAAATGGATTGGTGCGTTCCGGGAAATTTTGAAGGAAGAAAATAGAACCGTATTCTTCGTAAATTTTCAATTCATCTTCTGCTTCTATGGTAGAAACCCCATACTTTGTAGCCATGTCTTCATAGTTTTCATATACAAAAGAGTCGGGATTTCCAAATCCTAAGTATTCGACAAATTCAGTTTCAAGAGCAATTAGCTTGTCAATTCCACCGTGCATTTCAAATTCAAACATAGGAAAAATACGGTGGTGCCTTCCTCTGATGGGTGATTTCTCATTTCGGTAACTGGTAGAGAGGCAAAAATAGCCAGGAACATTGGGTTGAGTAAGCAACTCATGCTCCAACCACATCTGACCAGTTTGTGGTAGTGGCCATACATTTCCACAATATTCATACGTAGCAATAGAGTGGGGGTTTTCACAAGCAGCAAGAATGCTCAGACGGTTTTGCGTGTGAACTTCTACGAAACCTTTTTGCAAAAAAAAAGTTCTCATTTTGTTAACTACAAAAGAGAACTTCTTGGGATTAACGATAGGCACTAATGCCTCATCGTTCGCCAGGGCTACCGTGCCCTGCGGGATTACGACTTGTTGCATAAATTTTTTGTTTTTAAAGTTTGCATAAATTGGCGCGAATTTAAGGTACACAATTTTACTACGCAATAAAATTTTAAATTTTTCCTAAGCATATGATAAAAATGTATTTGAATTATTGCATTTATTTTCAAGGTTTTTAAAACCTTGAAGATGTAATGTTGCACAATACAAAAGCCAATTAACCATTAATCTGATAATTGACTTTCGTATATTTAAATTGTTTTAAACCAAAGGCCCACCTTTTAAGATATCTTCATTGTCAAATACCTCAAACTTCTTAAAGTTTTCTTTAAAATTATTGGATAAAAGTCGTGCTTTTTTATCTTAAGCATCCAAATCAGAACAAGACGATTCTACATTGAGAATGTCATTAGAAGAAATTCCTGAACAAGATTGTGGAATATCAAACCCAAAATAAGGATCTTGTTTATATGCTACATTGTCTAAATCACCTCTTAGAG
>JBKEAG010000163.1:0-15845 GCA_047972025.1 Moheibacter sp. | reverse complement strand
CATCTGCAATTTTCATTGTAGATACAGTACGTGAGCATATCGCTGTTGCCGAAGCACAAAAATTAGGTATTCCAATTTTTGCAATGGTTGATACAAACACAGATCCAAGAGAAGTTGATTATGGAATCCCTGCTAATGATGATGCATCAAAATCTATTGACATTATTTTGACTAATGTAACAGATTCCATTAAAGAAGGATTATCAGCTAGAAAAGCAGAGAAAGAGAAGGAAAAAGCACAGGATGACTCAAAAGCTAAAGAAATAGAAGCAACAGCAGAAGAAGGTACGAAAGATGCTGAATAAATTTTTAATGAAAATTATGATTCATCAGAATTAAAATAATTAATTTTATGTAGCCCTTTCAGAATAGATAGGGCTACATTTTAATTTAAAATAAAACAATAATTTTTTAAAACAATAAACAAATGTATAAAGCAACTGCCGCTGAAGTAAGTAAACTTCGTAATGCAACTGGAGCCGGAATGATGGATTCTAAAAAAGCCTTGGAAGAAGTAGGTGGAGATTTTGATAAAGCCATTGAAATTTTACGTAAAAAAGGACAGAAAGTAGCTGCAAATAGAGCTGATAGAGATAGTACTGAAGGAGCTGTAATAGCAAAAGTAAATGGAGATAACACGCAAGGAGTGATAGTGTCGTTAAACTGTGAAACAGACTTTGTTGCAAAAAATGAAGACTTTGTTGCATTGGCCCAGAGATTAGCTGATATGGCACTAAATGTTGCTACTAAAGAAGAGCTTTTGGCTACCGATATTGACGGTATTTCAGTTAGTGAAAAAATGACAGAACAAACTGGTGTAATTGGAGAAAAAATTGAAATTGGAACGTTTCAAAAACTAGAAGGTTCGTTTGTAAACGCATATATTCACGCCGGAAACAAAATTGGAGCAGTAGTTTCGTTAAATGAAAATGTATCAGGAGCAGAAGAAGTAGCTAGAGAAGTTGCAATGCAAGTAGCAGCTATGAATCCTGTAGCATTAAATGAAAATGAAGTAGCAGCAGAGGTAATTGAGAAAGAATTGGAAATTGCAAAAGACCAATTACGTCAAGAAGGAAAGCCTGAAAATATGATTGAAAATATAGCAAAAGGTAAACTTCAAAGATTCTTTAAAGACAATACTTTGGTACACCAACCTTTCATTAAAGATGCTAAAATTTCAGTAGCAGACCATGTGAAAGCGGTAAATCCAAGTTTAGAAGTAAACGGATATATTCGTTACAGTCTTTAATTTATTTGAATAATAAGATTTAAAATGCAGTGAGTTATCGCTGCATTTTTTATTATAAAAATAATTTTGGTATGAATATTGGAATTTGAAAAATTAATCCTAAATTTGTAGGAATAGAAATGAAGAAACTTTTACTCATATTTATTTTAGCATTTACCACTCTAAATTTGTCAGCACAAATGAAAGATGGGATTGTCGCATCTAGCCCTATAAAGGAAAAAGCTGTAACCATTTCACCTAATCCGGCTGTTTCAGATATTGTAATTTCTATAGATAGAAATGATGTTGACGTAAAGAAGATTTCTATATTCAGTATCATAGGAAGCGAAGTATTTTCACAATCCTACAATTCTTCAAGTAAAAATATAAACCTAAATGTACGTAACTTGAAAAAAGGAAAGTATATGGTTCGTATTATTTTTGGTGACAACAGCTCCGAAGTTGTAGCCCTGATTAAACAATAATTTTTTAGTAGAGAGGCTTCTTTAGAGAAGTTGTTATTCGTATTGAACCACAGCTTCTATAAATGCTTGTGCATTTTCAACCGGAACGTTTGGAAGTATTCCATGTCCTAAATTTGCAATATAACGATTAACACCAAACTCATCAATCATTTCTTTAACCATACGTTGAATAGTTTTTGGTGATGAAAGTAAACGAGCCGGGTCAAAATTACCTTGTAATGTAACTTTATTTTGGGTCAATTCCCTTGCTATTTTTGGTGTAACCGTCCAGTCAACACCCAAAGCAGAAGCCTTTGACTGACTCATTTTCTCAAGTGCAAACCAGCATCCTTTTGCAAAAATGGTAACAGGTGCTTTTTCAGATACAGTATTTACAATTTGCTCTATGTATTTCCATGAAAACTCATCATAATCCTTAGGTGAAAGCATACCGCCCCAACTATCAAAAATTTGAATAACATCACATCCCATTTTTACCTTTTTTAATAAATAGGCAATGGTTGTATCTGTAATTTTTTGGAGAAGTTTATGGGCAGCAATTGGATTTTGGAAACAAAAACTCTTAGCGATGTCAAAAGCCTTTGAGCCTCTTCCTTCGATACAGTAGCATAGAATTGTCCAAGGAGAGCCGGCAAATCCTATAAGTGGAATTTGATTATTTAATTCTGTTTTAGTGAGTTGTATAGCTTCAAAAACATAATGAAGTTTCTCTTCTACATTCGGCACCACTACTTGTTCCACTTGCTTATCTGTACGGATTGGATTTTCCAGCCATGGACCAATTCCTTCTTTCATCTCAAAATTTATACCCATAGCTTGTGGAATTACAAGAATATCTGAAAACAAAATAGCAGCATCCAAGGGAAAACGACGAATGGGCTGTACGGTGATTTCAGTAGCCAATTCAGGTGTTTGGCAACGTGTAAAAAAATCATATTTATTTCGTAGTTCAATGAACTCAGGTAAATATCGTCCAGCTTGACGCATCATCCAAACAGGAGGTCGTTTTACGTTTTCTCCTTTTAATGCTTTCAGTAGTAAATCATTTTTCAACATCAAAGTGTGTATTTATGGTTTTTATTAAATTCTCTAAAGTAGGTTTATCAGCGGTGACTGTCATTTGGTTTGTATAAAGGCGAACCTCATCAGAGGTTGTATTTCCAATCGTAAAAATAATAGAACTCTTTGGTAAAATATTTTTTTTAAAATAACTTCTTACTCCCATTGGACTAAAGAAAGTGATGGCATCAAATATTTTTTTTTGATGATAATCAATAGGAGTAGAACGATAGCAAATAATTTCATTTACAGTATGTTTCTCTTTGTTTAGAACAGTTATGAGTTCATCACGTCGGTTATTTCCACAGAGAAAGTTCCATGTTTTTGGTTCTTGCGTTTTGATGATGTGTTTTGCTAAATCTTGTGCAGAATATTCAAAATGATTAACCTTAAACCCTGATTGAATTAATTTTTTTGAAGTTTTTTCTCCTACAACAAAAAAAGTTCCATTAATTCCTTGATTTAAAATAGCATTGACTGCATTTTGACTGGATATGAGAAAATGATTAGATTCAGTACAAATTTTAGGAATAAATTTATGGGGTTCAATATTTTCAATTTTTAAAAAAGGTATAATCTCAAAATTTAGTTCATGACTTAAATGAGCATTTAACCACTTTGTTGAAATATTCTTTGTGAAAAGGATAGTTTTCACGTATCTAATTCATTTTTAATTTGTTCAATTATCTCTTTTGCACCTTTGTTTATAGAAGTTTCAGCTAATTCCATTCCTTTATTTTCATATTGATTTACAGGAAAAGATTTTTCAATAGAAATTTGAGTTACTCCGTTTAAAGAAAGAATTGCTCCTTTGAAGTTTATAGTTTCATTTTGGACTGTAGCAAATGCTCCAATTGGAGCAGTGCATCCGCCTTCTAGGGTATTTAGAAACTGCCTTTCTATGGTTGCACAAATTTTTGAATTTATATCTGAAATTTGGGGTAATTCTATTTCTTTTTTCGCTGTGATCCCAACAATTCCTTGTGAAGGAGCGGGAATCATCCAATCCAATATTTGATATTTCAATCCTTGTTGTTCTAAGTTGGTAAGGATTTCACTTCTGTCTAGTCCGGCAAAAGCAAAAATAGCCCCATCCCAATTGGAATCAATCAGTTTTTGAATCCGCAATTGAACATTACCCCGTAGATTCTCTATCGTATCATGTGGAAATTTATTGAGCCAAAAGGCTTTTCTACGTAAACTTCCGGTAGCAATCGTTCTTTTTTCTTTCTCAAAAATAGTTTCAGATTTATACACCAATATGTCAAAAGGATTTCCTCTTTTCATAAATCCTTTTAATTCAATTTCTTTGGGAAGAAGTGTTGGTACATCTTTTAGGCTATGAACGGCGATATCAATTTGGTCATTGAGTAAAGCAATATCGAGTGAGCGAGTGAATACACCTGAAATTCCCAATTCATATATGGGTTGCTTTAGATTTAAATCCCCTTCAGACGAAATAGGAATGATTTCAGTGTTTACACCTGTATTTTGTAATTTTTTTTCAACCAATTTAGCCTGCCATAACGCTAAAGGACTCTTACGAGTTCCAATTTTTATGGATTCCATCAAGAGGGAGTTTTTAGTTTGAAAACATCTTCTAGCAGTGCAATTGTATCATTTGCTTGGTCTTTGTTTTCTAAAATATAGGAAGCAAATTGATTGGTTAAATTTTGAACCAATTTATCAGCAACCATAGTTTCTTTTCCGTTGATTTGAGGGTGTTTTTTCTTCAAATTTTGTAGCTCATGATTTTGAAGAAACTCCAATCGTTCTTTGAATGACTGGATAAAAGGAACATAAGCCCTAGTTTGTTGCCACTCATTAAATTCAGATTTATGTTTTTGGATGATTTCCATTGCGCTAGGAATATCCTCTTTTCTAGCATCCAATGTTTCATCTACCATTTTTGATAGACCATCTACATTTATTAACTGAATTTTTTCTCTAGAGGCTAGTGTGTGGACTACATTTTCCGGCATAGACAAATCAATGATAGTCATTTTTTTATCATAAGGAATCATATCCTCTGTAACTGTTGGCTGATGAGCTCCGGTAGCTACAATTAGAATGTCTGTTTTAACTATCTCGGTTTGTAAATCAGAAAAATCTTTTACGATTACCTTGTATTTTTCACTTAATGAATCTGCTTTTTCACGAGTTCGGTTGATAAGCGTTATGTGTTCATTTTGAGTGTGTTTTATTAGATTTGTACAAGTATTTCGACCAATTTTACCCGTACCAAAAAGTAAGATATTCTTTTTGGAAACATTATTTTGAGTAGCTTGTATATATTGTACGGCAGCGTAAGAAACAGAAGCAGCACCATTACTGATTCTAGTTTCATTTTTGACTTGTTTGCTAATTTGAATGGCGGTATTGACCAATCTTTCTAAAAATGCACTACTTGCACCTTGTTTTTTAAACCGAGTGAACCAAGTTTTGATTTGACCAATAATTTCAAAGTCACCTAAAATCTGACTTTTCAGACCAGCAGCAACTTCAAATAGATGTTGGATAGCATCTTCATTTTTATGGTAAATCATTATCTGTTTAAACTCGTCAATCGTTCCATTAGTGTATTTGCAGTACAATGCTGTCATATCTTCTATGCTATCTGCATAGCCATAAAACTCAGAACGGTTACAAGTGGAAACAATAAAGAAATTCTCTAATCCATTTTTTTTTGCTTCGGCAGTGAATGCTTTCACTGATTCGGGGAAAAAAGTAAAGTTTCCACGAGTTTCGGCATCTGCCTTTTCAAAACTGGTACCAATAACGTAGAAGTTCTTTTTGTTGTTTATTTTTCCTTTCATAAATCTTGAACAAAAATAAAGCGTATATCTACTTAAAAAATAACTCCATTTTGAGAAAAATAACGCTATTTGTTGAAATCGCTCTTTTTAGATTAATTCTAAACAAAGAGTTGCTATTTGTTTTGAAATGCTATATAAATAGTGCGTTTTGATAATTATATATACATTTGTAATGAATTGTCAGCATGGAAAACAAATTAAAAAATACCCATAAAAGTAAGATAAGTGAGTATTGGCCTGAAAATGATGTGTATGTCGCTTATGTAGATAATAATACGGCTTTTACAGATACACTGACTCGAAATATAGATAAGAAATTTATACAGTTTTTCTTTTGTACAAAAGGCGGGATGACGTTTCACTTTAACAATGGAGGCTACAATATTGCATTAAATGAAGGATTGAGTTTTCTCATTTATAATCCTAATTTGGAATTGCCTTTGAATCTGAATTTAAACGCAGACTCTAAAGTTTGTATTGTATTTGTTTCTGTAGAAAAACTACATGATTTATTTTCGAATCATAACATCCGGGCAGAGTTTTTAAACAGTTCTAAAAATCCATCTAAATACTACAATCAACAGGTGTTTTCTACTACGGTTCGAATGGTGTTAAACCAAATTGAAAACCAAAATTTATCAACGCATTTTGAGAATCTTTATGTTTTAGGAAAAGTCTATGAGTTGTTTACATTGTACTTTTCGGAGTCGGAAACCAATCAAAAGGAAAATTGCCCTTTTTTAGATAACGAAAAAGATGCCCGAAAACTAAAAGAGGCAAAAGATGTTTTACTGGAAAGACTGGCTAATCCTCCAATTTTAAAAGAGCTTTCAGAGATTTCAGGGCTTTCTGAGTACAAATTAAAAGAAGGGTTTAAACAAGTTTATGGTACTACGGTTTATGGCTTTGTTTTGGATAAAAAACTAGAAATAGCACGGGAAAAGTTAGAAAATGGTGATACGCAAGTGAAAGATATAGCCTTTGAAATTGGGTATGAAAACCCTTCACACTTCATTGCCGCATTTAAAAAGAAATACGGTGTCACGCCAAAACAGTTTGCAAAGCAGGTTTAGCAACCTTCTTCGTAGTAGTTAAGGCTTATTTTATATACTTTATTGTTTCGAAGATGGAAGTATAGCGCAGTTCCGGTATCACCATCAGAAAGCTGAAAAGTCCTATCCGTTTCAGAATATTTTTCAGCACCTGAATCCCAAGCCTTCCAAATGGAAATACTGTAATTTTTATAAACTCTCCATAAATCGTCAATTGAACTTCCGATACCAACTTTAGACAATGTTTTTATGTTGGTAGAAGTAGTTTCGATTTTAAATAAACTGTAGGAAATGATGCCATTATTATCTGAGTGTTCTATAAATCGAACGTTAAATTTACTCCCTTTGTGATTGATAGTTGCTGTGTACCCCCAATTTTTATCTTTGGCTAGATGTATTGTTTCGTCTAATGTTCTTTCTACTTCAGATAGTTTCATTCCAACTTTCAAATCATTCATTCTTGTAGTAGAAATTTGTGCGGAAACATTTATACTGATTAAAAATAGGGTGATGGTAAAAACTAAGTTTCTCATATCATTAAAATTGATTAGTTATTTAAAAACTGAATATTACGTTTCAGTCCATCAAATTTAGTTCTTTTTACGGCAGATTTCTGAAATATTTTCTGAAAAACTTCCTGTGTTATCTCAACCCAATCATTTTTAGAGAAAGTCAAAAGCTCATCTTTTGGGATAAATTTTTCTTCCTGATGTGGAGTTGAAAAGCGATTCCAAGGGCAAACATCTTGACAAATATCACAACCAAAAATCCAATCGTTCCATTTTCCTTTCATTTCAGCCGGAATTTCTTCTTTTAACTCTATGGTAAAATAGGAAATACAATTGCTGCCATTTACCCTTTTGTTCGGTAATATAGCTTCGGTAGGACAGGCATCAATACATTTTGTACAGCTTCCGCAGTGGTCGGTTTGGATAGGGGTATCGTAATCTAATTCTAAATCTAGAATTAATTCTGATAAGAAAAAAAAAGAGCCTTTTTGTTTAGAAAGAGTTAGACTATTTTTACCTACCCAGCCAATTCCGGTTTTTGCTGCCCAAGCGTGTTCTAGAATGGGAGCTGAATCTGTAAATGCTCTACCGTTTACTTCGCCTATTTCTTCTTGAATGAAATGAAGTAACTCTTTTAGTTTGTCTTTTATAATGTAGTGGTAATCAACCCCATAAGCATATTTAGCAATTTTGAAACTATCATTTCGCTGTGCCTTTTCCGGATAATAATTATAGGTAAGTGTGATAATGGATTTTGCTCCATCTACCAAAAGACGTGGGTCTAGTCGCATATCAAAATGATTTTCCATATACGACATTTTTCCATGTTGGTTTTTATTTAACCAACTTTCTAAATGTGGAGCTTCTTCTTCCAAAAAATCGGCTTTCGCTATTCCACAATCTAGAAAACCTAGCTCTTTTGCTCGGTTTTTTATACGTTCAGCATGGGACTGTGAATGTTTTGAAGAAGTATTGGTTATTAAATCCACTCGTATTTTTGTTTAATTCAAATTTTGCAATTGAATTAGATTGGTATAAATTCCATTTTGATTTAGAAGTTCAGCATGAGTACCCATTTCTTTGATAGTACCGTCTTCTAAAACGATAATTTTATCTGCATCTGTAATGGTCGAAAGTCGGTGAGCAATGACAATAGAAGTCCGGTTTTTCATCATATTGTTTAACGCATCTTGTACCAATTTTTCTGACTGAGTATCAAGAGCAGAAGTAGCCTCATCCAAAACCATAATTGGTGGATTTTTGTAAACAGCACGAGCAATACTTAGGCGTTGCTTTTGTCCACCACTTAATTTTCCACCGCTTTCACCTACGTTGTCATTATACTTTTTAGGTAGTTTTTCTATAAATTCTTTAGCATTGGCAACCTGAGCTGCACTTTTTACCTTTTCTATTGATGGGTTCTCGTCTCCTAGTGCAATGTTGTTGAAAATAGTATCATTGAATAAAATACTGTCTTGTGTAACCAATCCAAATAATTTGCGGTATTCATTTAATTTAATTGTGCGAATGTCAATTCCATCAATCAAAATTTGTCCTTCTTGTACATCATAAAACCGGGTAATTAAGTTTGCTAAAGTTGATTTCCCACTTCCGGAATGTCCTACAAAAGCAACTGATTCTCCCTTTTTTAGTGTTAAATTAAAGTTCTTTATAACCTGTTTATCGTTATAACCAAAGCTAATGTTTTTGAATTCTATTTGGTGTTTAAATTCAGGAAAATCAATAGACTCAGCCTGATCTCGGATACTTACTTCAGTATCAAGTATGTCAAAGATTCGCTGTGCTGAAACTTGTCCTTTTTGTATATCAGATAATGCTCTAGAAAATCGTTTTATGGGGTCGAGTAGAGTGTAAAAAGTGGCAATGTAAAAGATAAATTCAGAACCCTTTAGTCCATTGCCTTCCAAGCTCAGTTTTCCACCAAAAAAAACAATCATTCCAATTGTTATAGCACCTAAAAATTCACTTGTGGGAGATGCCATAGCTCGTTTTTTCATTACTTTTTGTAGTAAACGGCGGTATTTGTTAATAGAGGAATCAAAACGTTTGGCTATTTGTATATCAGCATTGAATATTTTGATGATTTTTAGTGAATTTAACGTCTCATCTACATAAGACATGATATTTCCTAATTCAATTTGAGCTTTTCCGGCATCACGCTTTAGACTTTTTCCAATCCAAGAAATCAAACTTCCCATAATAGGGAAAACTAAAATGGCAAATAGCGTTAATTGATAACTGGCAAAAAACAAGACGGCTACGAAAACAATAATTTGGATAGGCCCACGAATGGTTTCTACTAATCCGTTTAAAATGTTATTTTCAACTTCACTTACATCATTAGAAATCCGAACAATTATATCACCTTTTTTCTTTTCGGTAAAATAAGCAACTGGTAATGCCAAAATTTTATTGTGAATATCTACTCGAAAATCACGAGATACTCCAGAGCGCAAGTCAATAAGGAAATACTCTGAAAAATAACTACTGATGTTTCTCAAAAGAAATAAGAAAATAAATAAAACACACGAAATCAATAAGACTTGCAAAGGACCACTTTCGGTTGAAATTTGCTGCATGTGGTATCCGAAAAATTGGCTCACATAGTCTTTCCACTCCATAACGTTCCAAGTAAATACAGGTTCTGTGGAGACTCTTTCAGATTTTTCATCAAACAGTACACTCAGTATCGGCATCATAAAAGCAAGTGCCAATACGTTGAATACAGCATACAATAAGTTGAAAATAATCGCAACTGAAAAGGATGAGCGATAGGGTTTCACATATAGTAACGCTCTTCGTAATAAACTCATTTACGTTCAAAAATTTAAACAAAGGTACAAATCGAATTTTGAATTTCATGTTTTCTATGATTGTTTAAACTTTGAATAGTGAACTTTAAGGGTTAACTTCGCAAGTAATATAAAGACTCTTTAGTAAATCATTGAAACAAAAATAACAGATGAAAATTGGAATTTTAGGAGGTGGTCAATTGGGCTATATGTTTTTGCAAAATGCGTTGCAATACCCTGTGGAGATTCATATCTTGGACCCTTCTGCCAATGCACCGTGCGCTAAACATGCACACTGTTTTGTTCAGGGAGATTTTGCAGATTATCAAACCGTTATGGACTTTGGAAAGGATCTAGATGCGATTGGAATCGAAATAGAGCATGTAAATGTAGATGCTTTACGTGATTTGAAATTAAAAGGAAAGAGAGTTGTTCCTGACCCTGAAGCCCTGGCAATTATTCAGGATAAATCTGTTCAAAAAGAGTTTTATGTTAATAATAAAATTCCAACAGCACCTTATTTTACACTAGAAGATTGGCGTGAGCTAATATGTGTCGTTACAGAATTTCCAGTTTATCAAAAGGCAAATAAGGGAGGATATGACGGTAAAGGTGTTCAGTTTTTACCATCTCGAAATGAGTTGGGAATACAGTTGAAAGTACCGTCTATTTACGAGACACCAGCAGATTTGGACAAAGAAATTGCGGTAGTTGTGGTTGCTGATGGAAATGGGAATTTGGTGAACTATCCAGTTGTAGAATTGGTTTTTAATCAAGAATATAATTTGTTAGATTATTTACTGATGCCCTCTACTTTGGACGAGTCAAAAGCAAAAGAAGCAGAAAAAATAGCCAAAAATGTAGTTTTGGCTCTAAATTCACCAGGAGTTTTTGCCGTAGAAATGTTTTTGAATAAAGATAGTTCTATTTGGGTGAACGAAACAGCTTGCAGGGTGCATAATAGCGGACATTCTACAATTGAAGCGGCTTACAGTTCACAGTTTGATCAAATGCTTCGTACATTGATGAATTTACCACTGGGAAGCACAAATTTGCATACGACTTCAGCAATGGTTAATTTAATTGGAGCAGAAGGAGAAAATGGAAAGGCACAGATTAAAAATTTAAATGAAATGCTGAATTTACCTGGAGTTTATTTGCATTGGTATGCAAAAGAAGAAACCCGTTCCGGACGAAAAATGGGACATGTAACGCTTGTGGATGAGGATTTGGATCACCTGAAATCAGTCATTGAAAAAGTAAATAAAACAGTAAAAGTAACAGCATTACATTAAACGAATCTTGAAAAATTAAACTCAAAATAAAATTTATGATAGGAATTATAATGGGGAGTGACAGCGATTTACCAATTATGAAAGATGCTGTAGAAGTACTTGAGCAATTTGGAGTAGCGTATGAACTGACAATTGTTTCAGCACACCGTACACCCGAACGAATGCTTGACTACGCTAAAACTGCGCAAAAAAGAGGTTTGAAAGTTATAATTGCTGGAGCAGGTGGAGCAGCTCATTTGCCGGGAATGGTGGCTTCGCTTACTAGTTTACCCGTTGTAGGTGTTCCCATTAAGTCCTCAAATTCAATCGATGGTTGGGATTCTATCTTATCAATTCTTCAAATGCCTAATGGAATTCCGGTAGCAACAGTTGCGTTAAACGCTGCAAAAAATGCAGGATTGTTAGCAGTTAGAATATTGGGAAGTTCGGATTTAATAGTTTATCAGAAAATGCAAGAATACCAATTGGAAATGAAAAATAGGGTTGAAGAAAAAGTAAAGAAAGTAAAAGGAGAGTTTAATAATGAATTTGATTTATAATAAAAAATTCTCTCTAATAGTTTATGAAAACAAAAAACCATCTGATATCAGATGGTTTTTTGTAGCCCGTAGGGGAGTCGAACCCCTCTTGCCAGAATGAAAATCTGGAGTCCTAGCCGATAGACGAACGGGCCAAAACTATTTTTATCCTAGAGTAGCTATATGTTTAGCTAATTTACTCTTTAGGTTTGCTGCTTTATTTTTATGAATAATGTTGCGTTTTGCTAACTTGTCAATCTGAGAAGAAACCTTTGGAAACTGCTCTTCAGCCGCTGCTTTATCAGTCTCTGTACGCAAGTTTTTGATTGCAGTACGAGTAGATTTATGATAGTATTTATTTCTATCTCTTCTTACTGCAGATTGTCTTATTCTTTTTAATGCTGACTTATGATTTGCCATAAATTTATAATCTTCTTGTTTTTTCAGTCGCTTATTATAAACGAATGAGTGCGCAAAATTAGAACAATTTTTTAAACCTGCAATACTTTCTAAGAAAAAATCTTTTATTTTTTTCTATTTACGCATCAGTTCTAAATTAATACATTTGCAGTACAAATATTTATGTAAAAAATAAAATTTGATTCTATTTTAGAACAACCATTAAATAGGTAATACAATTATAATCATATGAAATTAAATATACTTATTCTGATTTTAATGTTTTCAGTAGTTGCTTGTGCACAGGTTCCCAATGGATACTATGATGATGCTGAAGGACTAGAAGGCTATGAGTTGAAGACAGCTTTAAAAAATATTATAGACGGTCACTCTGTTTTGTCATACGGTTCGTTGGATAATTATTATATTCAGATGGACAAAGATTTGTATTATGAAAATGATGCAACTTTACTAGATATATACTCAGAACGTCCGACTTCAACAGATGCTTATAATTACGGTTTTGGAGAGAGTGACCAATGTGGAAATTATAATAGTGAAGCAGACTGTTGGAATAAGGAGCATATTTTTCCACAAGGTTTTTTTAATCAGCAATTGCCTATGCGTTCAGACTTGCACCAAGTACTTCCGACTGATGGGTATGTGAATAATAGAAGAAGCAACTATCCGTTTGGAGAAGTTGGTTCTACTTCTTGGACTTCAACCAATGGTTCTAAAGTAGGGAATAGTGTGACTCCCGGTTTTACAGGAACGGTGTTTGAGCCGATTGACGAGTTCAAAGGAGATATTGCACGTATTCTACTTTACTTTGCTACGCGTTATGAAAACGAAGTTACATCAGGTAGTTGGGATAACCCAGACAGTAGTGTAAGCAATCCTCTAAATGGAACAAATGACCAAGTATATGAAGATTGGTACATAGATTTATTATTAAGTTGGAACGAGCAAGATCCGGTAAGTGATAAAGAAATTTTTAGAAATAATAAAGTACATGATATACAAGGTAACCGAAACCCTTTTGTAGATCATCCGGAGTGGGTAAATAAAATTTGGAATCCGGGAATGTCAGTAAATGATGTTTCTACTGATTTGAACATCAGTTTATACCCTAATCCTGTAAAAAATAGTTTAAACATTCAATCAGATGAAAAAATAGAAAAAATAGAAGTTTATTCTATTTCCGGTAAAAAAGTTCAATCAGGAAAACCCAATACCACCGATGTTGAAATTAATGTTTCAAACTATGCTGTTGGAACTTATATGATTAAATTAACCATAAACGGTAAAGTGACCTCACAGAAGTTTATCAAAAAATAAAAATCACTTGATAAGAAAATAAAAAGCCCAAAGATTCTAGAATCTTTGGGCTTTTGTTGTGAATAATGTTATAGCCGAATAGAGAAACCTCCTAAAATATTGATTCCGGCTTGTGGATAGTAGTAGGGTCCTTCATAGTAGTAACCATTGCTTTCATATTCTTGGTCAAATAAATTATTGATGAGTAATGAAAATTCTAAATTTTTTAAATTCCACCAATTTGGACTAAATTTCACCAATACATCTGTCAGAAAATAGCTATCTAGTCTTCCATCTTCTAATTCTGTATTGGTCATAAACTGTTCGCCCACATACTTATTACTTAAATTGATAAATAATGATTTTACGGGTTGGTACTGTATTCCGAACATTCCAATCCAATTAGGTGAAAATGAAATAGCCGTATTTCCGTATGACTTAATATATTCTGCCCCATTGTCATCGTAAGCAATTTCTTTATAATCTTGATTTTGGTTTATGCTAAATGTTAAATTTCCCATAAAGGTTAATTTTTGAGGTAAAAGTTCATATTCTGTACTTATTTCGGCTCCACTTCGGTAACTTTTTCCACTATTACTCCGAATATAGCCACCCACATCATTCAATTCTCCTGTAGCCACTAATTGATCTAGATAATACATGAAAAATAAATTGGAATTGAAACGCCACCTTCCTCCTTTTTTGTAGCCTAACTCAAAGTCATGTAACTTTTCAGGGCGGGGAAGTACCGGATTGTCTATGAAGTCAGAACGACTAGGTTCACGGTGTGCCATGCCATAGTAAAAATAAAGTTGCTGATTTGAATTTGTAAAATAACTAAATCCAAACTTTGGATTGATGAAGTTGAAATTGTCCTTAAACGGAAAAAAATCTTCATAAGCATTTTCTCCACCGGTAACATTACGTGTTTTGAAATTTACAAATCGGTATTGTAAATCTGCAAAAAACTCTATTTGATTTACTTGAAATAGAGCTTTAGTATAAACGGATAAATCTGTTTTTTCAGATTTATTTCGGTAAAATTCAATAGAGCCATCGGAAATTTCTAAATCTTTTGCCCAAACGACTTTTCCGTAGTGCTGATTTTTATACTGACTTGCAGAAAACCCGGTGAAAAATTTCCAATTTCCTAATTTTTGATTTTCAAGATTGAAGTTCACCCCATAAAAGTGATTGTCTAACCATTTTTGTCTAACCAAATCGGAGTATTCCACAGGGCTATTTATTTTATATTCAATTAGTTTTGCTCCTTGTTTATAGTTTTCATAATACCCTTTTCCACGTGTGTAGTATAAGGTAGTATTTGACCTCCATGACCTCCCATAATTTTGATCCCAAATCAGGTGATTGTGATGTTGTTGGTAATTATCCGTTTCGTTGTCATAGTAGTCTATGACTTCGCTCCAGTCATCATTGTAAATAGCACCAGCAGAGTTGAACCGTCGGTTTTCTTTCATAGTTTCGGCATCAATCCCGTTCCATGCTTGGTAAGTTTTTTCTTTTCCAAAAAATGTCCAATAGCGGAAACTTGTATTTTGGTTTAATTTATACCGAGCATTTAATCCGTATGAAAATAAGTCACTGGAAGCTCTGTCAATATATCCATCAGATTTGATGATAGAGGTATTTAAATCCATTTGAAATTTATTATTTAAAATACTCCCTGTTCCGCCTTGTAGTGAATACTTTTGGGTAGCAAAACTTCCCCAAGAATTAGAACTTTCCAAAAAGGCTTTTGGAGAAGGATTAGACGAGTCAATGTTTAGAACGGCTCCAAAAGCTCCTGTTCCTGAGCTTGAAGTTCCAACACCACGCTGTATGAGTACAGAGCTACTCCCTGAAGCTAAATCCGGCATATTGACCCAAAAGACACCATGTGATTCAGGATCATTAAGTGTAACACCGTTCATTGTGATGTTGATATCTTCTTGGCGAATACCTCGTACGCGAATGCTGGAATAACCAATCCCACCTCCGGCATCAGAGGTAGTGGTGACAGAGGTTACATTTTGCAAGAGTGTAGGCAGGTCTTGTCCTAAGTTTTTTTCTTGAAGTTCACTTTTTGTGATTTTTTCAGAAGTGTCCGGTAGTCGTAGAATGATTTCGGCACTTTGTAGTTCAATTGTAGTTGTATCGTTTTTTTCTTGATTTTGACTAAAGGTCATAATAGACCAAACTGATACAAATAAAAAAATCCTACTTTTCATTTTAATTTATTTTTTAAATGAAAGGTGGATTTACCCTGTTTTCTAACTTTTCGAGTTACAATTTTTGACAAGCTGAACCTTCGGAATTTCAACTAAATATTCAAAAAAAGTAAAGGGAAAAGTCTT
>JBKEAG010000112.1:0-5260 GCA_047972025.1 Moheibacter sp. | reverse complement strand
TTCAGCGTGGACGTTTTGTGAAGTCTTTAAAAGTTTGGTTGATTAAATTTGGTTTGGAAGTTTCGGTTTGGTGCGAGTTCGGGTGATATGGCACATAACGTGAAACGGCTTGGCGATAGTGCGGGACAAAAATGAACTGAAAGTTCAGTTTTGCACGGACTAAGCCAATGCTGTTTCGCAGTGGCTAAATTAGTAAAAAAGTCAATGCGAACAGCATTGACGACAAAAAATGCACAAATGTTGAAGTTATCACTTAACCCCGCAATTCGCCAAGCCGATGTTAGCCGTAGTTATAATTTTGATTTTAATATATAATTTTCTTTATATTTCTTATTGTCAATTTTAGAGTAGTTTACAATTTTTACTTCTGTATTATCTGTGAATGTTATTTCAATGTCTTTATTTTTATTATTTTGGTATAAGTCTGAAACTACATTTTTTTTTGGCATAATTGCTACATTTTCGTGTAAATTTTCTATATGCTTCTCAATTATTTTTGCTGGTAATTTGCAACATAAATCTTCTACATATTCAGCGTTATCAAAGTCATTTTTTGGAGCAAGGTTTTTCAGATAAAAATAAAAAACTTTTTTTTCAAACGGCTTAATTATGTTGTCATTTGTAAAATCACCATACTCATCATCAACTAATGTTTCGTGTCCGTTTTGTGAATATAATAGTTGTTTGAATATCCGTGTTTAATCATAATCCTGTAATATTAGCAATAATAAGCCTTTCAAAGAGTCTGTCACCAAAATATCTTCGATTGAGTTTATAAATAAATTCATTTAAGTATAATTGAAGGTACTTTCTTTTTATTTTGTGGTAATTACCCAGCAAATTCCTCTTGGCGTTGCTAATAGCAATATGAACCCATTTTAAAGTTTCTTCGGTGGTTTCTTTTGAACTTTTTTCCATGATATGAAGTTCTACAAAATCTGCAATATTCACATAAGAGGTACTTTTATCTGTAAAAACAATACTTTGATTGTCAATAGATTCTTGAATAGCTTCATTGATTTCTTCTCCGCTGTGTCCATCCAAAACTTTCGCTTTAAAGTAGCGAACTTGCTTTTCGTTTTTTCCTGTTTCAATATCTTCTAACGGCATTGATTCCGCCATCATTGCGACATTTTGTCTCCCAACTGCACCTTTTCCACGAATTCCTTTTTGCCGTTCTATTTCGCTAGATTCTACTGTAAAATAGGCTTCGTCAAATTCTATCATCCCTTCCAATGTATATTTAGCGTCTCGGTTGCCCATTGCTTTTCTCAACTTATGAACCATTGCCCAAACGGGTTCATATCTTTTCAATCCCAATTGCTTCTGGATTTCTTTGGCAGAAAATCCTTTTTTGGTTACACTCATCAGAAACATCGTTTTATACCAAATTAGAAAAGATAAATTTGAATTTTCCATAATGGTTCCGCTTTTCAATGATGTTCTGCTTCTACATTTCTTACATTCATAACTTAATCTGCTCTTAATCCAAAAATGTTCTGTACCTCCACATTTGCAAGTTATACCGATTTTATCTCTCTCGGATTTAAAATGCTTTCTACAATCTTCTTCTGTACCGAAATGGGCTGTAAAACTAAATATATTCATCTCTAACTTTTTGAATAATACAAATATATAAAATATTATGATGAATTGCGGATATTCATAATACAAAATGAAGCTGAAGGCTTAGAAATTATTTTTATGTCTCAATAATTATTTTTATCTTAACATAACAAAAAAAACTAATATAATGGCAGTAGGATTTTTTGTTGACCCGATTTTTTATAAAATAGGCACAGGTGATTTTTTTAATAGCTTTTTTTCTACAATTTACATTAAAATTGAAGATTCTGACTGGGGAAGTAGATTCCCAATTTTAATGAATGATTTATATCAAGGAAAAATAGATAAAACAGATATGAAAAATGCAAAACAAGAACTAACTAATCTAAAAACAGAATTGGGAAAATTACCTCCAACTGAGATTGTTTGGGACTTTGAAGATTTGAGTGTGTCGCCACCGTGGGGCAATAATATTAGTAATAATATCACTAATATGGCAAACTATTTTGTAACCAGTGATGGGGAAAATTTGCTAGATATTTTAGAAAAAGCATTAAATGCTTCCTTAGAAATAGATGAAGATGTAATTGTAAGATCTATATAAAACAAGTCTGCTTATGATTTTCATTAGAGTTGTTGGTGCACTTATTTACAGACAATTGTTGAATAATGAAAACAATAGAAGAAAGAAAGGATGATTTTCAATATTGGTTGTTTGACATAGATGGCGACATAGAAGAATTGAAAAGTGAAATAAATGAATTTTCTCAATTAGACTTTAGTGTTGACTCTCTCAATGTTATAGAGAATTGGGTGTTAAAAAACTTCAAGACAAAGGAGGAATTACTTGAAGAGGATAATAAATTTTATTAGATAAAATGTCTAAACACGTTGGGGAGGTTTTTAGAAAAAAACTTGGAGGTAAATGGAATCTCGAATTGGAAAACAAGACGGATGCTTACTATGCGATTCCTGCATTAAAAGGAGGTAATAATATGCCAAGCCCTATTGCTCCCGTAACTCTATTAACCGCTTCTATTAGTAGGAATAAAGGAAATTATATAAGCTCTATTCTTCAAAATAAATTATAACTCTAAACCGCCTTCGGGCGGTTTTTTTGTTCTTTGATTTCAGGTAGTGTATCATCTTGGGACATTTCCCCAAATCCAAAACATAACCAATAGATTTTCAGATAAATTTAGAAAAACAAATCCAACATCCGGTTTGGCTTTTTCGATCTTTGAAATATAGGAAACCGATAAATTTACCCGATGAAGTGGCAGCGTTTTATACAAGCTGTGTATATCTGTCAGCAACTTACGGTAAAAAATCTGTAAAAGAGTGTGTCGATGAAGATGTGGAACAAGCTGTAAAAAAGAATTTAGATGATATCGCTGAGGCGGGTGGAAAGAAATCCGCTAAAGAATTAGCTGAAGCCGCCGCTAATAAAAAAGGACAACCTGGGAATGTGGTGACGAAGAAAAAACCAAGATATAAAATTGGAGAAAGTGATGGCGGTCCCGGTACTTGGGAAAATAGACATTCTCCTAAAAAAGGAGCGGATTATCAGAAGAAAACTACAGGAGCTCCTGATAATACTGAATATGTAGTAAAAACAGACCGCATGAAAAGCGGTGAGAAAAAATATGATGGTTATGACCCCGAAACTAATACGTTACTAGATGCCAAAGACTGGGATAAATGGCCACCAGAAGGACAAAATTGGGCTGAAGATAAAGTCGCTAAGGAAATCCAAAATGATTTAGATATAGCCAATGATACAGGTGCTAACTTAGAATATCATGTACCAACTCAAGAAAAGGCAGATCAAATAATTTCAATTTTAGACAAAAAGGGAATTGAAGGAGTCAATGTAACGGTTACGCCGAAATAATATTTAATTTTGTTATCTATATGGAACAATTAACACTTATAATTAGATTTAAGAATAAAGCAATGACACCGAAAGAGTACGTTGCTTTTAGTAAAGAAATTCTTTTAAAATTAGAAGATTTTAATCCAATATTTAAAAATTTATTTGGTTGGGGGCATGAAGCTAATGCTAAAAGTCATTTTAAACAGGATAAAAGTGACTTCGAAGAAATTGTGTTTAAACAAATTGAGGAAAAGGATATTACATATATAAATAAAGAAGTCCAAGATAAAGAAATGCATTGGGATTCATACTCTTGGGCTAATTATGGTAACTCCTACTCCAATACAACTAAACAGGATGAAAAGGTCTCAGTTAGTATAAACTGTGGTAGTAGCGAAAAAGAAGTAGGAAGCTTTATTATAGAATTTCCTCAAAATAATTACCCTGAATTTTATGATAAGAATTTTGTGACTCGCTTACTAGAATATTGTATGATTTTTTTTTCTGAAATATTTTATGCCACAGTGATTGGAGATAAATTTAGAAGTAAAGTTAGAATCACTAATTATAGTTTTTGGATTGGGTGGATTAATTTTCTACCCTATGAAATAATATATGGACTATTGCCCGAAAATATTGAAAAATTAAAAATTAAGAATGGAACTCTTTTTTCCATTAGTAAAACAGTAATTACAGAAGATGATGAACATATAATTACAGAAGCAATTGAAATCAGAGACATGTTGGGGGCAAAAGGTTTTTTAAATTATAAAAAATAATACAATACCGCCTTCGGGCGGTTTTTTCGTTCTTTGACTTCGTGGAAATAAAAACATAAATAGCGGCTTCGGGAGTAAAAAAGACCCTAAAGAGGGTGTCGAAGAAGTTGTGGAACAAGCGGTAAAAAAGAATTTAGATGATAAAGCTGAGGCGGGTGGAAAGAAAACCGCTAAAGAATTAGCGGAAGCTGCCGCTAAGAAAAAAGGACCACCGGGGAAGGTGGTGACAAGGTCACTTGATGATAAAGTAGATGATGCCATAGATGCATTTGATCCCAGTACAGCAACTTCTACACAGAAAGGAAACTTTGGAGAGATGGTTACCGATAGAGATATGATAAACAATGGGTACGAAGCCCTGCATTCACGATTAGATGACTTAGACACCCCGACACACCAAGGGATAGATGGTGTGTTTAGACACCCCGGTCCACCACCGAGATATGTAGTAGTAGATGCGAAATATGGTCAAGCTGGTCTCAATACACTAAGCGATGGGACAAGGCAAATGTCCAATCCATGGATTAATGATAGACTTTCAAATGCTGTTGGTGGAGATAGAAATATACTACGTGATATTAATATTAATGGTTATGAAAGAGTCGTTGCGAAAGTAGATGATGCTGGAAATATTGTATATAGAAGAGTTGATGCTGATGGATATATTATTAGAGGAAATGCCGGAAATTGGCCATAAACAACTATTTTTGAATAAATTTTAATTAAAACATAAAAAATGAGAACTAACATAAAAACAAAGGAGCATTTTGATAGCTATATTAATCTAAATTATGAAGATATAGATTATTACTTGGATAGTATTGAGGTAGGCAGAGTCAAATCTGATAGAATATCTGCAGTAAAAAGACAAATATTCACTACTTCTTTACATACAATAATATCCAAATATTCTGCAGGCTATCCGGTTTCAGAACTACAAGCTGAATTCCCACAAGTCATTACGTATTTTGAAGAAGGTTGGAAAGACAAGAAAACGACCTCAACTGACACTATCAGCTTTGATGATTACGTACTGGTT
>JBKEAG010000109.1:0-3004 GCA_047972025.1 Moheibacter sp. | reverse complement strand
TTGCCCCGAACCCGAACTATAATTTTTGCCAATCATATTCAAAGCGGTTTGGGCATTTTCATACGCCACTTTCGCATCGAGGTATTCTCGTTGTGAAATGATTTGGTCTTTTACCAATTCTTTCGCTCGATTGTAATTGGCTTTAGCTTGGTTAAAGGTGTTTTGTGCTTGTTGGTAACTCGCATCTATATTGCCTTGTGCCACACCGCCACCTGTAATATTAAACATTGGTGTTCCGGCTTTGATATACGTTCCTGCCGTAAGGTTGCGGTTCACAAATTTTACAATGCCGTCCGACTTGGCAGAAACCACCACTTCATCGCCCGGAGCAGAAGTTACTATTCCGCTTGTTTTGATAACACTGCTAAAATCAGTACGCAAAACAGGGGCGTTGGCAAAGGGAACTTTCCACGCTTGTTCTTTCAAATAGGCGATTTCATTACCGCCACTTTCAGGTGCTTGATTTTTGAGTGCCGTTGCTTCATCGGGATAAACCGTAACATCGTCAATCACAATTTTATCCGTGTATGTATCGGTACTAATGTCAAATACCAATTTCCCTTTTCCTGCTTTGTTGGGTTGTAGTGCCAATCGGAAAATTCCGGGTGAACTCACGCTGTCGGCAACGGCTTTCAAACCGTTAGTACCAACAATTAGGCTAACCGTTACTTTTCCTTCGGTAACCGGCAAAAAGTCATCGTCTAATATAGTGAGGTGTGTGGCAAATTTGGAAGTTTCGCCCACCGTTAATGGTTTGAACTCTACAAAGAGTTCTGTTTTATCTGAATATAGGGTGAAGGCAATCGGTTCTAAGCCAACTGCTTCTTGTTCGTGTTCGTGTTCATCGGTTGTATTTTGTTTACAACCCAATACAACAAACATAAACGCAAATACCCAAAAGAATAATTTGTTCATCTTTAAGTTAATTAATAATTAAGAATTGACAATTATTAACTACGAATTAGAAGTTATGAGATACGAAAAAAATAGATATTTCACTATCATTCATAATTCATAATTCAACATTCATAATTAATGCGAATGGTCGTGTGCTTCCTCGTTTTTGGATTCCACATTGGTACTGTCCTGTTCTACGGTAAAACTTTCTTGCTTTACATCGTCTGCGTGGTCGCTGTGAGTAGAACCGTCCTCGTGTTGATGCGTTCCTTCAGTTGCGGGATGGCTACCATCTGCATTATGTTCGTGGTTTTCCTGCTTATTATTGTTGCAAGCTATAAAAGTGAATGCAGTAACAACTGCTATAAAAAATGATTTTCTCATCGCTAAAGAAATTTTAAATTATAGATTTTAAATGAAATAAAGACAATGTGAAATTTGAGAACGCAGTTTTTACGGACATTCAAAATTCAACATTTAACATTCAAAATTTAAAGTGGGTGGACCCCGAAGCGAATGAGTGCCAAATAAAGGTGGTTGATATACGATTTGCCTTAAAGGCGGAAATGTGCATTTTTTAGATAAAAAACTATAGTTTACAGGAATTTCAAAAGATAGACTTACTGCATTTTTTAACTGTACATTATCTTTTTTTACAACAACCTTTGTGCTGTTAGAATGGGTAAATGCTACTTGTTCGCCTGAATGGGCAAAATTGGATAAAGCGAGCTGTAAACTATTTTCATCAGGATGATGATTTTTACTATCACTATCGTGAAAAGGTGATGTATGTTCGTGATGTTGATTAGATAATTCGTTATGGTGGTGATGTGGCACAAACTCATGTCCAAGTATAAAAACTTGGGCAATCATTAAAAATAATATAGCAATTTTTCTACCGAACATCAAGGGCAAATGTAGTGAATAAAAATTTAGTTTGTGTTCTTAGCGTGGAGAAATTGTAGCTCTTTTGCAAGCATTGGTTTGTGTGTCTTGCAAATGTGCTACAATGTGCGTTGGCATTTTAGTAGTTAGTTTGTTTTTGTTGCGGACGGTTTTTAAGGGTTGCAGATAACGTGAAACGGCTTGGCGATAGTGCGGGGCAGAAGTGAACGAAAGTTCAGTTTTGCACGGACGTAAGCCAATGCTGTTTCGCAGTGGCTAAGTTAATTAAAAAAGTCAATGCGAACAGCATTGGCGACAAAAAAAGCACAAATGTTGAAGTTTGCACTTAACTCCGCATTTCGCCAAGCCGATGTTAGCAGCAGGTGTTATTTGATAAGAGTCAATTTGTTCTTTTCATAGATATATTTGATTCCACTATTTTTGATTAATTTTTCATTGCCTCCACCTGGTTCAATTAGTAAAGAATCACTTTTAAAATCAAAAATGATTTTGTTTTTTTCTTCTTCTTTGATTTCAATTATGTCTGTTAAACTAATTTCCATATCATTGCTTTCAATATCGAGAGTTCCGATTCTTTTAATTTTGTTATTTTCTATTAAAAAAGCTTTTCCTCCGCAAAAATATTCAAAAGCTAGTTGACAAATAATTAAGACTTTATTATTGTGGTCATTTTTATAGAAGTGTGGCTCAAACAAATAAATATCTCCGCCTCCTTTTGACTTATAAGTCATTTCGTTTTTCTGATTTAGGGTAAGTAATCTTACTCCTCCATAATCATCTAGCTTTTCCTCTTTTGAAAAATCAATCTTTTCATTTGTAAAACTTCCAATTATTATTTTTAATTTGTCAATTTTATATGCTTTTCTTAAATCAAAAGAATCAATCTTAATATTTTCTGAGAGGCTATCTGGTTTAAATTCATAAAATTTAATTTCCTTATTTAGAATCTGATTTGCATATTTTTTCTTTTCTGCGTTATTTTCTTTTTTGATATTTTTTTCAGTATTATAACAAGATGTAAATAATAAAATTAAAAGCATTAGTCGAAGTAGTTTCATTTGTACACAAAGTTTGGTTACACTGTCAAGTCCTGAAATATGGCTACATGTTAAAAGTTAAAATTATGCGATACTTTTATACACATTTTCGGGAGTTTTAAAGTCTAAAGATAGATGTAATCTTTGAGAGTTATATAGTTTAA